>DATCZH010000166.1:0-24820 GCA_036526015.1 Sulfuricaulis sp. | reverse complement strand
CTGCACCGGCTGATTTGAACGATAAGAATATTCTCCCTGGAACGCGATACCCGCAGGTCCTAGCGTATTGAAACTTAGTCCAACGAGATGAATATCCTTCGGGTAGTCAGCAAAGTAATTCGCCTGCACCAGTGGAGCTGCACCGCCCACGCAAATTCCCTGGCCCAGCGGGTTACCGCCCGGATTGGCACCGAGTGCGTTCAACATGGCGTTGAAATTCACCAGCGTGCTCGCTGGCGTGCAACCGCCGGCGGCCAACGCCCCGGCCGTTGCCGCGTCCAAGCCAGTGACTGTCGCCGCCCCGCGCACGGCTGTGAGGAAGGGGGTGCGACTGTGATAATTCATGGCAAAAAAACCGAACTCGGTATTGTTAAGCGCGGGGGTGAACCAACGCAGGGCCAAACCAAATTGGCCGCTGTCGTCTGGATTGCGATCCGCCGAACGTGGAGCCCATACCGGCGCACTGGCATCTGAAAAACCGGGAATAACTCCGAATAGCGCCTGGGTTTTATGTTGATCCACGCGTCGGCCGCTGCCGATAAAGATCTTGTCGCCGTCATCTGACAACGCGTCGGTGGTACTGAAAAAACTGCCGCGCGGATCGATGCGGGTCTTGTCCCAGTTGGCCAGCACGAAGCCCTCCACCGTGACGCTGCGGCTTACTTCCTGTGAGGCCCACAGCATGTTCGAGGGCGTCAGCCCCTCCTTGAGTTCTGCACCCGGCACACGCAGCTTGGTAACATCCACCGGGTTGATGGCGTTGATACCGTTCAGGATGAACGTGCTTTCACCCCAGCTCACCACCTGGCTGCCGAGGCGCAGGTTGAGATTGCGTCCGCCGACATCGAAAGTGCCGCGCACGTAGGCGTCGAGCAGATTTACATCGTGCACCATGCGGTCACGCGCCACGGGGCCGAGGAAATTCTTGGTCTCGTTAACCGGATCGAAAAAATAGGAACCACGCAGGAACATCCCGTAGTTCCGGTAACTCAAATCGAAGTCATGGGTGGCCTTGACCGCCGAGTACACCACACCTTTCTTGTTGTAGTTGAGATTACCATCATCCGAATTGACGTCACGCGCCGTCCCGCCATTGGTAATACCGATCAGCGACGGATCACGATCCTGCATGCGCCAGGTGGCACCCAACGAAAGGGTGGTGTCAAAACTGCCTTTGACTTCGCCCGATTCGCTTTCAAATGAAATCGCGTGGGCCGAACCGGCAGTCAGCACCATTACTAAGGCCAGTACCAAACGAGAGGGGAAGTGGGATGCAACACAAACAGCAGTGTTCATGATGTCTCTCCTAGTAACGTTCGCCCCCTGGTCACAAGCGAGGGTCACGACTGTCTGCCGCCATGGCCGGGAACGGTGCAAGCGGCGAAACATGTTATGTTTTTACCCGACCGCGAAAAAAGATGGTACATAAAGAAAAGATATTGAGAAAGGCATTCCCGAGCTCCCGGGCAGATTAGTTGCCAGCCGCACCGGAGGCAAAACGCGCTCAGGACCCCGGGGATTCTCCGCGCCGGGACCGAATCCGGGTAGCGGCACGACTAGGGAGACAGGGCAATTCTTGAGTGCCCGAGCGGATTTCAGGCGTTGCCGGGTCGCAGCAGATTGGGATTGGTCCAACCGGTGTCGGGATTGAAACGCGGGCCGTATTCCTGAGACAGCCGGTGCAGGCTGTGGCTGATGCCCGTCACGCCCAGGCTTTCGACATAACGCATAGGACCACCCAGGAAGGGCGCAAAACCGGTTCCATAGACCATGCCGGCGTCCACGGCATCGGGATCCGCCACCACGCCCTCCCGGAGGCAGGCGACGGCCTCGTTGAGCAGGCGCAGGACCAGGCGTTCGGTGATGGGCACATCCAGTGCTATTTTTTCCGGCGCTGGCTTCTTTTTCCGGCCTCGCGCGTCATATTGGTAAAAGCCCTGTCCGGACTTGCGGCCAAGATGGCCCTGGCCGACCACTTCGCGCAACCGGGCCGGCACTTCGATGCCGAGCGGCCCGGCCAACTCCTCCGCGACCGAGAGGCAGATGTCGAGCCCAACCGTGTCCGCCAGCGTGATCGGCCCCATGGGCATGCCGAACTCGGTGGCGGCGTTGTCAATGGCCGTGAGGCTCACACCCTCTTCCACCAGCTTCACGGCTTCGAGCAGATAGGGCATAAGGATGCGGTTGACGAGAAATCCCGGACTGCTTTTGACATCCAACGGTAAACGTTCGATGGCGCCGGTGAACGCGCGGGCGCGCGCCAACGCCGCCTCCGATGTATTGGCGCCGTGGACAATCTCAACCAGTTGCATCTTCGCCACGGGATTGAAGAAATGCAGTCCCACCAGGCGCGATGGGTCGGCGAGCGCTTCGCCGATAACCTCCAGGGGGATACTCGAAGTGTTGGTAGCGAGCAAGGTCTGCGGCCTGACCTTCTTCTCGATGGCACGGAACAGTTCTTGTTTGGGTCCGGTCTTCTCCACGATGGCCTCGATCACGAGATCCGCGCACTTTAAACCGTGGCCTTCAAGGTCAGGTATGAAACGGTCCATCGCCTCCTGCACCGCACGCGGGTCCTTGAGCTTAGCTTTATAAAATCCATAGGCCTTCTTTACCGCGCGCGCGAGGATTTGCGGCTCGCGATCCTGCAGGGTCACGCGGAATCCCTTGTTCGCCGCCCAGATGGCGATGTCTGCCCCCATTACGCCGGCACCGACGACATGCACGTGTTCGATGTTGTGCGCATTGGCCTTGCCATGACGTTTGAGCGCCTCGCCCAGCAGAAACACATGCACGAGATTGCGACTGGTACGGGAGACCAGCAGTTCGCCGAGCGACTCTGCCTCTTCGTATTCTGTGGCCCGATCGCGCCAAAGATCGAGAATCCGCCACGGCGCCGGGTAATGATCCGGATGCGCCTTGCGCCGCACGCGCGCGGCCATCAGTTTCACCACCCAGGAGCGCAGAGGTTTCCAGGCAGGCAAGCGCCGGTACCATGGCACCTTGCGCCGCGGTGGAGCATTTTTCAGGAATGTCAGGGCGGCATTCAGCAGATGCCGCTCCGGAACCACGTCATCGACCAAGCCCCGGCGGCGCGCTTCGCGCGAAGACAGCGCGCGCCCCGTCAGCATCATATCGAGTGCGACAAAATCACCCACCAGCGGTGGCAGGCGCACAGTCCCGGCGAAACCCGGATGAATCCCGAGGCGCACCTCGGGCAGGCCGAGACGCGTGCTGGGGTCGTCGCGAGCGATGCGATAGGTGCAGGCCAGCGCCAATTCCATTCCGCCGCCCAGGCAGAAACCGTGGATCACCGCCACTGAGGGGAAAGGCAAATCCGCCAAACGCGACAGCACCCGCTGTCCAAGTTGCGCGAGTTCGGTGGCGCGCTCAGGTTCGGTGATTTTCACGAATTCGCGCACATCGGCCCCGGCAATGAAACCGGAGGCCTTGCCCGAGCGGAGGATGACACCCTGGAGCATCTTGGATTCGAGTTCCTCGAGATACTTTTCGAATTCATGCAGTACATCCTGTGACAGGACATTGGCCGACTGGCCTTCCACGTCGAGCGTCAACACCGCGTGTTCACCCTGGTAGTCGAGGCGCCAGTGATTACTCATTATTTTTTATCCTCGGCCCTTAGCAACATGGCCCCGCCCTGCCCGCCGCCGATGCACAGGGTCGCGACCCCCTGCCCGCCGCCCTGGCGCCGGAGCGCGTGCAGCAGATGCAGCACCAATCGCGCGCCGCTCGCACCTACCGGGTGGCCGTTGGAGATGGCGCCGCCCTCAGGATTCAAGCGTTCCGGGTCCATAGCCCCCAGTGGCGCGCTGAGACCCAGTTCCTCGCGTGCGTACTGCGCGCTATCCCACGCCGCCTGGCACGCCAACACCTGCGCGGCGAAGGCTTCATTCAGTTCCATCTGCTGTAGATCATTCATTTTCATTTGGCGACGCGCGAGCAGCCTCGTGGTGGCATGCACCGGCCCCAGTCCCATCTGGGTGGGGTCCACCCCGGCCCACTCGTGATCCACCCATTCTCCGAGCACAGACAGTCCATGCTCCTTGACCGCCGATTCGCTTGCGAGCAGCAACATGGCCGCCCCGTCGGTGACCTGTGAACTGTTGCCGGAGGTCACCAGGCCGTACTTGCGATCGAACACGGGTCGCAGTTTTGCCAGCTGGTCGAGATCGGTGTCGCGCCGCAGGCCCGTGTCCTCGGTGTAAAAATTTTCACGCAGGTCGTAAAGCGTTTCGACTTCCGGGTTCATGGCGCCGCCATCGAACGCCGCCGCCAGCCGTTTGTGGCTGTTGAGCGCATAGACATCCTGGCTCTCGCGGTTGATGCCGAAGCGGTGAGCGAGGATTTCCGCGGTCTGCCCCATGGACAACTTCACCAGCGGGTCAGTCAATCCGAGCAGCAAGGCATACACTGGCTTCAGCAGCGCGGGACGGAACCGCGCCAGTGCCTGCAATCGCTGCCACAAATTGCGCGCCCGCAACATCTTGCCGAGCCAGCCGCTCATGGCATTGTTCCATTGGATGGGCGCGCGGCTCATGGCCTCGGTGCCACCCGCGAGCACGAGGTTCGCCCGGCCAAGCACGATGCGTTCCGCCGCAGTAGCCACTGCTTGCAGGCCCGAGGCGCAATTGCGCTGGACCGTGTGCGCCGGGACGCGCTTGCCACAGCCGAGACGCAGCGCGATTAGGCGCGCGATGTTGGCTTCATCCGCCGCCGGGATGACACAGCCGACGATGACCTCGTCGATCTGCGATGACTTGAACGGCTGGCGCGCCAGCACCGGCCGCGCGCAGGCCACGGCCAGATCAGAGGCCGAGAACGGCCCTGGCTCAGTCCGCGCCTTCAGAAACGGCGTGCGGGCGCCATCGACAACATAGACTTTGATTCCATTCATTCTGCTCATTCTGCGCTGACCTGCCTATCTCCTGTCTCAAAACCCCTCGGCGGGAAAATCATCCACCGCGATCACGTCGCGCCGGGCAGCGTACGCGGCGCGTAGCAACTTCGCTTCACCATTGCTCAATATATTCTGCTCCAGCGCCACTTTCACCTGCGCCTCGAATTGGCCGTGCAGCAGCGGCTGTTCATCAACCAGTTTAATCAGTTTGCGCTCCAGCGCTTCCGCGGCAATAACCTTGGGCAGGGCGTCCTCGAGCCGGCCGAGCGCCTCGCGCGTGGACTTCGGCAAATAGATTCCCCGGGTCAGACGGTCGCGCGCCGTCGAGGGCTCGAGCAAAATCTGCGCGCAGTCATGGCCGAGGATATCGTCCGGAACATGGTTGCGCCGTCCTGCCGGGAAAACCAGACCGCCCAGAAGCCAGGCCAGGAAAGGATGGGGGAAATTCTTGAGGATCACCACTAGCGATTTCTCCGCCTCGTGCAAACAGTATTGACAGGCAAAGCGCATCAACGGAATGTCCGTCTCCGGACGTTCATCGTCCTCAAAGCGCTTGATCACCGCCGAGGCCAGATACAGATAACTCAGCGCGTCGGCAAAGCGACCGGAAATCTTTTCCTTGCGCTTGAGTGAGCCGCCCAGCGTTAGCATGGCGATGTCGGAGATCAGCGCGAACGCGCAAGACAAACGCGTGAGCTTCTGCACGTAACGCCGTGCGGGTCCGCTCACGGGGGCGCGCGCGAGGCGCGCGCTGGTCAGCCCCAACCAGAAGGCACGCGCAACGCTGCTGATCGTGTAGCGGATGTGCCCGAAGATGGCGTCGTCAAAGTCTTTTACCGCGCGCCGGATGTCCGGCTCCGACACCGCGTGCAGCTCCTTCAGCACGTAGGGATGGCAACGCACTGCCCCTTGGCCGTAAATGATGAGCGCGCGCGTAAGCAGGTTGGCGCCTTCGACCGTGATACTGATGGGCACCGCCTGGTACACGCGCCCCATGAAATTGCGCGGCCCAAGGCAAATGCCGGAACCCCCCTGGATGTCCATGGCGTCGTCCACCACGCGGCGCATGTGTTCGGTGAGCTGGTACTTGACGATGGCTGAGGCCACCGACGGTTTTTCGCCGAGGTCCACGGCGCGTGCGGTGAGCGTACGCGCCGCATCCATCATATAAGTAAAGCCGGCGATGCGTCCGAGTCCTTCCTCCACCGCCTCGAACTTGCCAATGGGAAGCTTGAACTGCCGGCGGATGCGGGCATAGGCGCCAGTGGCGCGGCTCGCCACCTTGCCGGCGCCGCTGGAAAGCGCGGGCAGCGAAATCGAGCGGCCGGCAGCGAGCGACTGCATCAGCATGCGCCAGCCCTGGCCCACGCCCTCGCGCCCGCCGATCACCCAGTCGAGCGGGATGAAAACATTTTCGCCCCAGTTGGGCCCATTCTGGAACACGATGTTGAGCGGGTTGTGGCGTGTGCCGATTTTCACGCCCGGTGTTTTGGTGGGAATCAGCGCCAGCGTGATGCCAAGGTCTGCTTTTTCGCCGAGCAGGTGATTCGGGTCAAAAAGGCGGAAGGCCAGCCCCAGCACCGTGGCTACCGGGCCGAGCGTGATATAGCGCTTCTCCCAGTTGAGACGGATGCCGAGCACATTTTTTTTACCCTTGAACGTGCTACGGCAAACCACACCGCGGTCCGGCATGGAGCCCGCGTCCGAGCCGGCCTCGGGGCCGGTGAGGGAGAAGCACGGGACTTCCTTGCCGCTGGCAAGGCCCGGGAGATAATGTTTTTTCTGCTGATCCGTGCCGTAGTGCAGCAGCAGTTCCGCCGGCCCGAGTGAGTTCGGCACCATGACGGTAACGCCGGCGGTGATTGAACGGCTCGATACCTTCACCACTACCGCGGAATGCGCCTGCGCGGAAAATTCTAGACCACCATATTGCTTCGGGATGATCATTCCGAAGAATCCCTTGTCCTTCATGAAGCGCCAAACTTTCGGCGGCAGATCGCGATGCTCGTGGGTGATCTTCCAGTCATCGAGCATGGCGCACAGCTCTTCCACCGGTCCGTCGAGAAAAGCCTGTTCCTCATCAGACAGCGACGGCTGCGGCAAATTAAACAACTGGTCCCAGTCCGGGTCGCCACTGAAGAGTTCCGCCTCCCACCAAACGGTGCCGGCCTCGAGCGCCTCGCGCTCGGTGTCCGACATGGCCGGCATGATTTTCTTGAATAGGCGTAACAACGGCCAGCTGATGAGCGCGCGGCGGAAGGGCGGGATCGCCAGGGGGATAAAGATGACTAGAAAAAACGCCCAAGCGGCCAGCCACAGCGGGGTGGGGGGATGGAAGAAGGCATCCCACAGGGCAATGGCAGCAGCCAGCGCCGTGGCCCACACGAGCCCGGGGACACGCTGCGCGGCCAGTCCCCAGACCGTTACCACGGCAATCAGAATCCAGATGGCGGTATTCATGGTTTGCCTGCTTTGGACAGCCTTTTTCTCTGGTCATTCGGAGCGGCGAGACGCCATCCCATTGTAGCCCACGATCCGCCCACGGTGCTGGGTGAACACCGATTCAGATTTCGATCAACTCAAAATCTGATTTAGCCGCGCCGCAATCGGGGCATTTCCAGTTCTCCGGTACATCCTTCCACAGGGTCCCGGGAGGAATGCCTTCTTCTGGCCGGCCCTTCTCTTCTTCGTAGACAAAACCACAAATCACGCACATGTACGCCTTCATGACTGCCTCTCGCTGCCGGTCAAGGGGAAGATGGGCAATGATCGCATGTTCGCCTTCGTGGTGAAACCGCAGGGGCGGCGGTAGAATTCCAATGATGTCAGATCGTGTGGCAGTGGTACTGTGCAACTTGGGCGGGCCGGATTCGCTGGAAGCGGTACGCCCCTTTCTGTTCAACCTGTTTTCCGATCCGGATATATTCCGCCTCCCGCTCGGCTGGCTCACGCAGCGCCCGTTCGCGACCCTGATCGCGCGGCGTCGCGCCCCGGAAGCCGCCGAAGGCTACGCTGCCATCGGCGGGAAATCCCCGATTCTCGAATTCACGCGCGCGCAAGCCGAGGCCTTGCAGCGAGCTCTCAGAGGCCATGGGGATTACGACGTGCACGTGTGCATGCGCTACTGGCATCCGCTCACGAGCGAGGTCGTGGCAGAACTCAAGGAAAAGAATTTTGCACGGGTCCTGTTGCTGCCGCTGTACCCACAGTATTCGATCACCACCACCGGCAGCGCCTACAATGAATTCCAGCGTCAGTGCGATCGCCAGCATTTCCATCCCGTGATCACGCTGGTGCGGCAATGGTACGACCAGCCGGATTACCAGGCTGCAATCGTGGAAACGCTCCTGGCCGAGGCGAAAAAGTTTCCCGATCCCGACCCCGCACGCATTGAATTATTGTTCTCGGCGCATGGCCTGCCGCAGAAAATCGTGGATGGCGGCGATCCCTACGAGCGCCAGATCCGCGCCACCTTCGACGCCGTGAGTGCGCAACTGAACTGGCCGCACACCACGCTGTGCTACCAAAGCCGGGTCGGGCCGCTCGAATGGCTGCGGCCCTACACCGATGACGTCATCCGCGACAAGGCCAAAGCCGGAGTGAAACAGATGCTGGTGTATCCCATCGCCTTCGTGTCGGATCACGTCGAAACCTTGTTCGAGCTTGGCATCACCTACGCCGAACTGGCGCGCGCGCAGGGTATTCCGCTCTACCGGGTAGTCCCGGCGCTGAACACGCATCCGCGCTTCATCGCGGCGCTGAAAACGCTCGTGCTGAACGCGATGCCGACACCATGAGTCAATCCGCCCCGCCGGTGGTTATGGTGTTCGCCGGCACCGACCCCTCCGGCGGTGCCGGCATCGCCGCCGACGTGCTGACGCTCGCGAGCCTTGGGTGTCACCCGGCCCCGGTCGTCACCGCCGTCACCGCGCAGGACACCGCCGGTATCAAGGATTTCACCTGCATCGAAACGGAACTTGTGATCGCGCAGGCACGCGCGGTGCTGGAAGACATGCCGGTGGCCGCCTTCAAGGTCGGCATGCTCGGCAGCAGTGAGGTGGCCACGGCTGTCTCAAGTATCGTCGAGGATTATCCGGACATCCCGCTCATTCTCGATCCCATCCAACGCTCGGGCCGCGGTGATGCGCTCGCCGACAGCATGCTCGATGGCGCCCTGCGCTCCTTGCTGATCCCGCAGTGCACGCTGATCACACCCAACAGCCTCGAGGCACGCGCGCTTGCCTCCGATGCTGACACACTCGATGCCTGTGCGCAGGAGTTGATGTCGCTGGGATGCGAGTTTGTGGTCATCACCGGCACGCACGAAAAAACGCCTGAAGTCATTCACCGGCTGTACGGCAACATGCGTTTGCTCGAAACCTTCGTGTTCGAGCGCCTGCCCGGGAGTTTCCACGGCTCGGGCTGCACGCTCGCTTCCGCCTGCGCCGCTTCGCTCGCGCACGGCCTCGCCCCGGTCAACGCCGTGGGCGAGGCCCTGCGCTACACCTGGGAAAGCCTGAAGCACGGTTTTCGCCCGGGTATGGGTCAGATGTTACCGAACCGGCTCTACTGGGCCTGGGAGATGGATGAGCCGGAAAGTGATGAATCCTGACGGGAGAAGCAAGTTTCGAGTGGAGAAGTCGAAACATCACCACTCAACTGATTAGTGTTTTATTATTTCACGACCCAGGAACCTTCAACAATCAGCTTTTCTTTTTCGAAGATCTTGCCGAGATACTTATCGCCAGCCTTAACAGGGCCAACGCCTTTGGGTGTTCCAGTCATTAATAAATCACCGTCTTCAAATGTCAGGAAACTCTTGGCCTCGCTTAACATTTGCTTCGGCTTGCTTATCATCAGGTCATAACTGCCGACCTGAGCCAAGGCGCCATTGATGTAAAATTCCATTCTCAAGTCATGGATATTGCCGCCGAAAGTCACAAATTCACTGAACACGGCGGAGTTATCAAAGGACTTGGCGCGTTCCCAGGGCCAGCCCTTGCCCTTCAATTCATACTGAAGTTCCCGCTTGGTGAGATCCAGCCCGAAACCAATACCTTTGAGTTCGCCGGAACTGATCAAGAAGACTATTTCTCCCTCATAATGAATTACATCTTTATTACTTGAATGGATTTCATTCGAGAGGGCGGAATTTGGCTTCATAAAAATGACAGGCTCTTGTGAAGCCTCGTTGTCAAACTCCTTGATATGCTCGGCATAATTTCGGCCGATACAGACAATCTTTGATGGAAAAACAGCTTTACCGTCCCATTTAACAGATTTCATTTTTGCTTACCTTTCAGTAATTACGTTTCTTGGAACATTAACGATTCAAATTTGTTAGAACTTATCCTTTTCCATCTAGCTTCAAACCACAGTTCAAACACTTAGTGGTAAGGTCAAACCATTTTGGTGGATCTTTCCGTACTGCATATCTCTCACTACAAGCCGGGCAACGCATGTTGTGTAAATAGAGACCTGAAAGCAGTATCGCAAACCAAGTTCCTAAAGCCTCAGAAAACCAATATTCCTGATTCGCCTTATAAGTATCAGGAGATAGCCAAGGCGTGGTGCCGATGATTACGAACGCCAGTACGCCTAAGATGAAGATACCCATAGCAACCTTTCGAAGCATCAGCTTTCGACAGAATTCCACAATCAGAGCTTGAGGTGTATGCATTGTGAGTTCTAACTAGAAGAAGTAGACACCGAAAAACCCAGGTGGAAAGACGTCGGCGAGGTGTATATTCCGGTTCAAATGTAAAAAAGCCTTTGTTATCATCAATTGAAAATATAATAGCACCCTAAAATGGTAGAGAAGAAACTTAGCGCTTCGCTGCTCACCAGATGAATACCGGCACGCGCCTCGCCGGGCTTTATGCCATCGCCGACACCCACTATCTCGATGACACACGCCTGCCCACGGCTGTCAGCGAAGCCATCCTCGGCGGGGCGCGTGCCATTCAGTACCGGGATAAAAAGCACGATGCCGAGTCACGTCTCGGGCAGGCCCGGGAAATCGCCAAACTCTGCCGGCAACACACCGTGCTTTTCCTCGTCAACGACGATCTTGAACTGGCGAAGCTGGCCTGGGCGAACGGCGTCCACTTGGGGCGGGAAGACGCCACAATCGCCAAGGCGCGCTCCATGCTCGGCCCGCAGGCGATTATCGGCGTGTCTTGCTACAACGAACTGGCGCGTGCAGAGCAGGCGCAAGCGCAGGGCGCGGACTACGTCGCCTTCGGCAGTTTCTACCCCTCGCGCACCAAGCCGCAGACGGTGCGTGCCAACCTTGAATTGTTGTGCGCCGCGAAGCAGAAGCTGCACCTCCCCGTGGTTGCCATTGGCGGCATCACCCCGGAAAATGGCGCCCATCTCGTCGCCGCCGGGGCCGACGCGCTGGCCGTGATCGAGGGCGTGTTCGGGCAGGACGATGTCCGTGCCGCCGCGCAGCGCTATGCGAGACTGTTCACAAAACCAAAATCACGGAAATAATCTTGTCTATCCAGAATCTCTCAATACCATGACCACTTCTTCCGATCTCTTCAAGCGCGCACAGAAACACATCCCCGGCGGCGTCAATTCGCCGGTACGCGCGTTCAAGGGCGTGGGCGGCGAGCCTTTGTTCCTGGCGCGCGGCCAGGGGGCGTATGTCATCGATGAAGACGGTAAGCGTTATATAGACTACGTCGGCTCCTGGGGGCCGATGATCCTGGGCCACGCCCATCCCCAAGTGATGGCAGCGGTGAAGGAAACCATGGAGTATGGCCTCGGCTTCGGCGCGCCGACACGCATTGAGGTTGAAATCGCAGAACAGATCTGCCGCCTCGTGCCCTCGATCAAAAAGGTGCGCATGGTCAGCTCCGGGACCGAGGCCACCATGAGCGCCATTCGCCTCGCGCGCGGCTTCACCGGGCGCGACAAGATCGTCAAGTTCGAGGGCTGCTACCACGGCCATGCCGATTCGTTGCTCGTCAAGGCTGGTTCCGGTGCACTCACCCTTGGCGTGCCAACCTCGCCCGGCGTGCCGGCGGACCTCGCCCGTCACACGCTCACACTCGAATACAATAACAGCCAGCAAGTGCGTGAACTCTTCGGCCAACTGGGCAAGGAAATTGCCTGCGTGATTGTTGAGCCGGTGGCCGGCAACATGAACTGCGTGCCGCCGGTGGCGGGATTCCTCGAAAGCCTGCGCGAACAGTGCACGCAGCACGACGCGGTGTTGATTTTCGATGAGGTCATGACCGGCTTCCGCGTGGCGCTGGGCGGGGCGCAGGCGCACTTCGGTTTCACTCCCGATCTCACCACGCTGGGCAAGGTCATCGGCGGCGGGCTGCCGGTCGGGGCCTTCGGCGGGCGCGCCGACATCATGAGGCAACTCGCGCCGGAGGGGCCGGTGTATCAGGCGGGGACGTTGTCAGGCAATCCGGTGTCGCTCGCGGCGGGGCTCGCCACGCTCAAGGAGATTTCACAGCCGGGGTTCTTCGAGGCTCTCGCGGCTAAAACCGAGATGCTGGCGCGGGGTCTTGCCGAGCGAGCCAAGCAAGCGGGCGTGCCACTGACCACGCAGTGCGTCGGCGGCATGTTCGGGATTTTCTTCACGAAAGAATCGACGGTATCGAGTTTCGCGCAGGTCATGGCCTGCGACATCGAGCGCTTCAAGAAATTCTTTCACGGCATGCTGCGCGAAGGCGTATACCTCGCGCCGTCGGCGTTCGAGGCCGGGTTTGTGTCCAGCGCACATACCGAGTCTGATATCGATGAAACTTTGGATAAAGCTGAAAAGGTTTTTAATACCCTGTAAAAAAAACCGGGCCGGTTTCCCGGCCCGTGAGTGCACCCCACACAACTGTTCCATTCTTCAAGCTTGGCGACGAGCAGTTCCTTCTGCCGTGGCTTAACTGACCAGTATATTCTCGGAAGCAAACCGGACGGTGGCCACCAGTGGACGGATGGCCTCGTCGCTGAGGGCAATGTCCACCCCAAGGATGGCGACCAGGTTGTCATGGTCGCGCACGCCCGGAAGTTCTTCGCGCAGGTAGCCGTAATGCGTTTCGTTCATGTACACGAGGTTCGGCCGCGCGCCGTGGATGACCTCATAATCGTTCACCAGGTTTACAATATGGCTCAACATGGTTTGCTCCTTAATTACCCGTTTGGGCTGTCTGGAATCCCGGCCTACCCCGCTCGTGATTCAGCGTTCTCTGTACTTCTGTACTAGGTAGAGCAATACTCATGCCATAGTGGTATCCAACTTAACTTGTTGAAATAGAAGAATGATTATAGATTCCACCGTTGACGCTTTTGGGCAGGGGGAAGGGGAGCCGGACAAACGAAGGCCGACACCTGACGCCGGACGGCAGAAAACTTGCCGCCGTGTCAGCAGGGCGGCACGGAGCAAGCGGTAACGGGATTTAGTGGATCAGTGTAACCCGGCCATGTATTCCGAAACGGCCGTGATTTCCTGTTCCGACATGCGGAAGGCAATGCGGGTCATTACCTCGCCATCGTTATCCCGGCTGGAGGCTTTGAAGGCCAGTAACTGCTTCTTGTTATAGGCGGCGTGCTGACCGGAAACCTTGGGAAAACGCGGCGGGATGCCGTGGCCCGAGGGGCCGTGACAGCTCATGCAGGCGGATACACCCATCTTGGCGTTACCGCCGCGGTAGATTTTCTCGCCCAGTTTGGCGAGCTGCGCGTCACGGGCGGCGCCCGGCTTGATATTGAGGCTGGCGTAGTAGGCACCGATGTTTTGCATGTCGGTCTTGCTGAGATTCGCCACCATGCCGGCCATGATGGGGTCCTTGCGCCTGCCAGCTTTGAAATCAGCCAGTTGCTTGGCAATGTAATCCGCATCCTGCCCGGCGAGCTTGGGCCATAAGGGATCAGCGCCGCCGTTGCCATCCACTCCGTGACAACCCGCACACACCGCCGCCTTGGCCTTTCCAGCCGTGACATTGCCTCCCGCAGCCTGCGTGGGCGCAATCATGATCAGCCACAGACTCGCGACGGTAATAACTGACGATAGTGTTCTCATAAATCCCCCCAACAGAAAGCAAAAATACGCTCGAAGTTTCGGACCGCGCGGCGGCAAGGGCAGAAATCAGGCCGGTTTTATATACCACGGCCGCTACCCGGTCAATTTACAAGGTCAATTTCGATAAATATATTTCGGACTTCAATTTTGCCGGAGCAACATGGGGCGTCCGAAGGCGGCCCCAAACCATGAATTACAGGAGGGTGACCTTTAGGGACGGAGATCTCAAAAAAAGCCCCGGAGACAAGGGGAGAGTGTCCGGGGCCGAACATGTCCCGGATGATTTGCATCCGGAACGTACCCCGCTCAGGGAGGTGGAGCGGGATAAGACGAAATCTAATTTCGTTCGCAACATTATAGACGCGTTGTTCCCGAATTAGTTCAGGCCTTTTGTTTCGAATTGTAAAAATATGTTTCGAAATTGTCATGGGATTACGATAAGCGCTTATTCAATGGGCTTCATCCCAATCTCCGCCCAGCCCGATATCCACCACCAACGGTACGGATAATTTCGCCACACCGCTCATGGCCGCACGCACATTTTCCCGCGCCGGCTCCACCACGGATTCAGCCACCTCGAATACCAGCTCATCGTGCACCTGCATGATCATGCGGATGTCCGGCCCGGAATCGGAAATCCACCGGTCCACTGCGATCATCGCGAGCTTGATGAGATCCGCGGCCGTGCCTTGCATCGGCGCATTGATGGCGGCGCGTTCGGCGGCCTGGCGCCGGTTCATGTTGGCGGCATTGATTTCGGACGTGTGCAACCGCCGGCCGAACAGCGTCTCGACGTAGCCCTGGCGGCGCGCGGTCTCGCGTGTGCGATCCATAAACTCGCGCACGCCGGGGTAGCGCGTGAAATAACGCTCGACGTACTCCTGCGCCGCCACGCGCTCGATTCGCAGTTGCCGGGCCAGCCCGAAGGCCGACATGCCGTAAATGAGCCCGAAGTTGATGGCCTTGGCGGCGCGGCGCATGTCATCCGTCACGCGCTGCGGATCGACGCCGAACACTTCCGCGGCCGTGGCGCGGTGCACATCGCGTTTCTCGGTGAAGGCCTGGATGAGGCCCGGATCGCCCGATAGATGCGCCATGATGCGCAGCTCGATCTGAGAATAGTCCGCAGACATAATCCGGTAACCAGGCGCGGCGATGAAAGCCTGGCGAATGCGCCTTCCCTCGGCGGTGCGCACCGGGATGTTCTGGAGATTGGGGTCGGTTGAAGACAACCGCCCGGTGGCGGCCACCGCCTGATGATATGAAGTGTGCACGCGCCCGGTGTCCGGATTAATCATCTCCGGCAGCTTGTCGGTGTAGGTGGACTTGAGCTTCGAGAGGCTGCGGAACTCAAGAATGAGCTGCGGTAACGGGTAGTCCAGCGCCAGCTCGGCGAGCACCTCCTCCGCCGTGGACGGCTGCCCGGTAGGGGTTTTCTTCAGCACCGGCAGTTTGTGCTTGTCGTACAGGACCTCTTGAATCTGCTTGGGCGAGCCCATGTTGAACGGCTGGCCCGCGAGCTTGTGCGCCTCGCGTTCAATTTCGAAAACGCGCTTGCCGAGCTCGTGGCTCTGTGACCGCAGCATGGCGACATCAATCAACACACCGTGGCGCTCCATGCGCGCCAGCACCGGCACCAGCGGCATTTCGATCTCGTTGAACAACTTCACTAGCGACGGTGTTTCGTTCAATCGCGGCCACAGGTGCTGGTGCAGGCGGAAGGTAATGTCGGCATCCTCGGCGGCGTAGGCCGTGGCGCGGTCGAGTGGCACCTCGCTGAAATTAATCTGGTGCTTGCCCTTGCCGGCGACATCCTCGTATTTCAGCGTCTTGTAACCGAGGTACTTAAGCGCGAGCGAATCCATGTCGTGGCGCGAGGCGGTCGAATCCAGCACGTAGGATTCAAGCATGGTGTCGAAGCGCAGGCCGGAGAGCCGAATGCCGTAATTGGCCAATACGTTCAGGTCATACTTGAAATTCTGCCCAACCTTAGAAAGTTTGGAATCCTCCAAAAGGGGTTTCAGCTTCTTCAACACGGTTTCACGTTCAAGCTGCGCCGGCATGCCGGGGTAGCTGTGCGCCAGCGGGACGTAAGCGCCCTCCCCGTCACGGTCGGTGAACGACACCCCCACGATCTCGGCCCGGATGGCTTCAAGGCTGGTGGTCTCGGTGTCGAAGGCGATCAGATCGGCTTCCCGCAGGCGTTCGAGCCACGCGTCCAGCGCCTTCATATCAGTGATCATCGGATATTTCACGCTCAGGGCCGCGGGCGGGGTATCCTCGCTGGGGGCGTTCGCGCCGCCCAGCTCCGCGAGCCAGGTCTTGAATTCCAGACGCGCAAACAACTCGCGTAATTGCGCGTTGTCCGCTTCCGTGCGCTTGAGGCCGGCGGGGTTCAACTCTAGATCCACATCGCACTTGATGGTGGCGAGGCTTCGCGCCAACGGCAGGTGGCCAATGGCCCTGCGCAGGCTCTCGCCCGCGCGGCCGCTGAAGTCGTTCACGTGCGCCACGATCTGATCAAGCGAGCCGTACTCCTGCAACCACTTGGCCGCCGTCTTGGGACCGACGCCGGGCACGCCTGGGATGTTGTCGGAAGTGTCACCGACGAGCGTGAGGTAATCCACCATCTGCTCCGGGGTCACGCCGAATTTCGCTATGACCGCGTCGCGGTCGTAGATGGCATCCTTCATGGTGTCCACCAGCTGCACGTGCCCATCCACGAGCTGCGCCATGTCCTTGTCGCCGGTGGAGATCACGGCGTCGCGACCCTCGGCGGCGGCGGCGCGCGCCAATGTCCCGATCACGTCGTCGGCCTCGACGCCCTCGACCTGGATCAGCGGCAGGCCGAGCGCGCGCACGATGGCGTGGATCGGCTCGATCTGGCGCGACAGATCGTCCGGCATCGGCGGGCGGTTCGCCTTGTACTCGGGATAGAGATCGTCGCGAAAGGTCTTACCCTTGGCGTCGAACACCACCGCGATGTGGTCGCTGTCGTATTCTGCGAGCAGGCGCCGCAGCATGTTGGTCACGCCGTACACCGCCCCTGTCGGCTCACCACGCGAATTCGCGAGCGCTGGCATGGCGTGGAATGCGCGGTAGAGATAGGATGAGCCATCCACCAGGATCAGTGGGCTCAGTTTTTTGCCACATGCCGGCGCCTTCCGGGCAGGCTTTTTCTTGTCCCCGGTCTTAGGACTCATGGTTGTACGGGGTTTTTGGCTGGCGGTCGATGGTTGGCGTCCTTGGCTCCATAACGGGCACATCTCTGTGCCACTTCTGTGCTAAAAATCATATATGAATAACGGAAATCCCCACGATAAAGTACCGCCGTACCCCAAACCCAACGGACCCGACTCCGAATTCCGCGTCGAGGTGGCGCCCTCGGGCACCATGTCGCGCGAATCCTGGAAGATTTTCCAGATCATGGCCGAGTTCGTGGCGGGCTTCGAGCGGCTGATGCAAATTCAGCCTTCGGTCAGCATCTTCGGCTCCTCGCGCACGCCACCGGGCCATCCGTATTATGCCCTGACCGAGGAGATTGCGCGCAAACTTTCCGACGCCGGATTTTCCGTGGTGAGCGGTGGCGGACCGGGGCTGATGGAGGCCGCCAACAAGGGGGCGTATGCCGGCAAGTCTCCGAGTGTCGGACTGAACATCCGCCTGCCGCACGAGCAGCACGCCAATCCGTATCAGAACGTCACGCTCACGTTCCAGCACTTCTTCGCGCGCAAGGTGATGTTCGTGAAATACGCCAAGGCCTATGTCGTCATGCCCGGCGGGTTCGGCACGCTGGATGAAGTGATCGAGGCGCTCACGCTTATCCAGACCGGCAAGAGCTCGCGCATGCCCATCATCCTGGTGCATGCGCCGTTCTGGTCCGGGATGCTGGACTGGTTCAAGGAAACGCTGATCCGCGAGGGCGTCATCGACAAGAACGACCTGGACCTGCTGAGTGTGGTGAACAGCGCCGAGGAGGTGCTGGACGTGATCTTCCGGTATTATGAGGAAAGCGGCTTCGAGGCTTCGGAGGCGGAACAAGAAATCAAACTCAATCTCTGAAACCACAACCTATGCGCCTTACCTTGTTACTCATTTTGGTCACGCTGAGCGCGCCCGCGATGTCGGCCGAGCCGGCCGCGAACGCGGCCAAGTCCAAGTCTCCCGCTGCCGTGCCGAGTCCTCCGGCGCCGCCGGAAAACTACAATCCTCCCGCCATGCCCGACCTGCCCAGCGGCGAGCCGGAACCGGAAATCACGATCACCACCAAGGGCACGGAGATTCACGAAGAGTACCGGCTGAACGGGCGACTCTACATGATCAAGGTGATCCCGAAAAAAGGGAAGCCTTATTACCTCATCGACCAGGAGGGCAGCGGACAATTTCGCCGCAGCGATTTCGATTCGCGCATCGCCATCCCGTCCTGGGTGATCAAGCGCTTCTGAACGTCGTGCCCACTTCCGGGACTAAGACGCTTCCCGCCACACGCTCCGACAGGACGAAAGCATGAACGAGCCTCTCTCTCCGGTAGAAGATCCCCGGCACGGAAATTCCGTCCTGCGCCAGACGCAATCTTGGATCGCGTGCGGATCTCGCATGGTGTTGGCGCAAAAATCGCTCTGGTTCGGCATGACCCTGGTTTATTTTGTCCTCGGCTTTCTGCTGACGCTGATTCCCTTTATGGGCCATCTGCTGCTGATTCTCATCACGCCCATGCTGCTCGCCAGCGTGATCTGGGGTCGCGCGCAGGAGCCACAGGGTCCCCCGGCCCCGGCGATAGTTCAGCCCGTTTCCTTCCAGTCCGTGCTCCAAACGTGGATTGCTCAGCCGGCGCAGGAACTGATGCGTATCTTTACCCATGAGGACAAGATGTTCGGCGCGGTACTGCTCGGCATCGTCACCCTCGGGCTGGTCGTCCTGGTGAAGATCATCGGCTACCTGTTCATCGGCGGCTCAATGGTCTCAGGACTGACGGCGGCCCAGACCGGGTTCACGCAGGTCACCACGCTGCTCGGCATGCTGCTGGTCGCGGCGTTGTCCGTGCTTCTGGCCATGGGGCTGCTCTACAGCGTTCCGCTCACGGTGCTGGGAAACCGTCAGCCGCTGGATGCGATCATCGAAAGCTTCACCACCTGCCGGGAAAACGCCAGAACGCAGCTGATCCTGGTTCTGCCGTTTTTCTTCGTCTACTTGGTGATCATGATGGCGTTTGCGAAATCTGCCTGGCTTGGTTACCTGCTGCTGATCAGCGTGGGTTTCCTGGCGCTGCCGCTTTTTATCGCGGCGATTTATTGCAGTTACCGCACGCTTTACCCACCTGAAATTCACTCATCTTCTCCCGTATTTCCCGCGTCCCCCGAGTGAGGAGTAATTGCGCGTGAGACGCGCGGCGACGGGGACATATAATCCTCCTCATGCCGATGCTCACTTATTACGGGGAAACGCTGGCGAGCTACGGATTCGGCCGCGGCCATCCTTTCGGGCCGGACCGCCTGGAGGCGTTCTGGCGCGAAATGACAAGGCAGGGGCTCGACCGGAAGACCGGCCTCGGCACACCGGTCGCTTGCACTGAACAAGACCTTGCCCTGTTCCACACCGGCGAATACATCGCACGCGTCAAACATCTGTCCCAGACCGGTGAAGGCTATCTCGACTACGGCGACACGCCTGCCTTCCCCGGCATGTACGAGGCGGGCGCGGTGGTGGTGGGTTCGGTATTGGATGGACTGAATAAAATTATCGCCGGTGCCTGTCAGCGGGTTTTCGTGCCGATCGCCGGGCTGCATCACGCCCGCCGTGACGGTGCCGCCGGCTTTTGCGTGTTCAACGATATCGGCGTGCTGATTGAATCGCTGCGCCGGCAACATGGCGTACAACGCATTGCGTACGTCGACATCGATGCGCATCACGGCGACGGCGTGTTTTATTCCTTCGAGGACGATCCCGATCTGATCTTCGCCGACATTCACGAGGACGGGCGTTATCTCTACCCCGGTACGGGGGCGGTTACCGAAACCGGCACAGGGAAGGCCAAGGGCACCAAGCTCAATCTCCCGATGCAACCCGGCGCAGACGATACTGCGTTTCACCGGGTGTGGCCGCGGGTCGAGGAATTCGTGCGCGCCGGCAAACCGGAGATCATTATTCTGCAGGCCGGGGCGGATTCCATTGCCAATGATCCCATCACGCACATGCAGTTCACGCCCGCGGTGCACGCCCATGCTGCGGTGCGACTGTGCGCCCTTGCGAATGAATTCTGCCAGGGATGGATCATCGCCACGGGTGGCGGAGGCTATAACCGCGCCAACTTGGCGTGCGCCTGGACCGGGGTGGTGGAGGCCATGCTGGCCGCGTGATCCACGGCTTCAGCCTTTGCTCCAATCCCGGTAGTCTTGGTCGTTATCTCCAAGAAAAACGATCCATGAAATTCCTTAACGCCATCGCCCGGGCTATCGACGCCGCCAATGAATTCATTGGGCGCGTGCTGCTGTGGCTCGTGGGCGTGGCAACGCTTATCTCAGCGCTAAACGCGCTGGCGCGCTATGGGCTCGGACGCTCCTCCAACGCCTGGCTGGAGATCCAGTGGTACCTGTTCGCCGCCATCATCCTGCTTGCCGCCGGTTACACCCTCAAGCACAACGGCCATGTGCGTATCGACGTCATCTACGGACGCTTCTCGGCGCGCGCGCAGGCGTGGATTGATCTCTTCGGGACGCTGCTGTTCCTGCTGCCGCTGTGCGGGCTCATGGTGTGGTTTGCCATCCCGGGTTTCTTGGATTCGTTTCAAAGCGGTGAGATATCGCCCGATGCCGGCGGACTCATCCGCTGGCCGGTGCGCTTGCTCATTCCGCTCGGCTTCTCCCTGCTCGCGCTGCAAGGTGTGGCCGAGGTCATCAAGCGCATCGCTTACCTGCGTGGAGAAGGAAAACTTACGCGCGAGCCGCCGCGGGAGGAAGTATGAGTTTTGCTTTCATGGCGCCGATCATGTTCGCCGGATTGGTGGCTTTCTTGCTGCTCGGTTATCCGGTTTCATTCGCGCTCGCCGCGAATGGTCTATTGTTCGCCATTATCGGCATCCAATCGGGATTCTTCGATTTCACCCTGATGCAGGCATTGCCCGAGCGCGTTTACGGCATCGTCACCAATCCGACATTGCTCGCGATTCCCTTCTTTACTTTCATGGGACTGGTGCTGGAGCGCAGCGGCATGGCCGAGGAGTTACTCGACACCGTCGGTCAACTGTTCGGCCGCGTGCGCGGCGGGCTCGCCTTTGCCGTCGTGCTCGTCGGCGCGCTATTGGCCGCCACCACCGGCGTGATGGCGGCCACGGTGATCGCCATGGGTCTCATCTCGCTGCCCATCATGCTGCGTTACGGCTACGACAAACGTTTCGCGAGCGGTGTGATTACCGCTTCCGGAACACTGGCACAGATCGTGCCGCCGTCGATCGTGCTGATTGTGCTCGCCGACCAGCTCGGCGCCTCGGTCGGCGACATGTATGCAGGCGCCTTGGCCCCGGCGTTGGCGCTGGCCGGGCTGTATCTGTGTTACGTTTTTGGGGTCACGCAGTTTCGGCCCGACGCCGCCCCCGCCCTGCCGAAGAAGGCACGGACTCTGCGCGGCGTGGCCTTGGCCAAGCGCGCGGCGGTGTCGCTGATCCCGCCGCTGGTGCTGATTTTCCTGGTGCTGGGGACAATTTTTCTCGGTATCGCCACACCCACCGAGGGCGGGGCGCTGGGGGCGGCCGGGGCGCTGACACTGGCGGTGCTGCGCCGACGCCTTTCGCTTGACGTGGCAAAGCAGGCCATGGACTCGACCGCGCGCCTGACCTCCTTCGTGATTTTCATCCTCATCGGTTCGACCGTGTTCAGTCTCGTGTTCCGCGGCGTGGACGGCGATCTCTGGGTCGAGGGCCTGCTAACCCAATTGCCGGGTGGGGCGATCGGCTTTCTGATCATCGTGAACCTGCTGGTGTTCGCGCTCGCGTTCTTCCTGGATTTCTTCGAGATCGCCTTCATAGTGGTGCCGCTGCTGGCGCCGGCGGCGGCCGCCCTCGGCATCGACCCGATCTGGTTCGGGGTGCTGCTAGGCATCAACATGCAGACCTCGTTCCTGCACCCGCCCTTTGGCTTTGCCTTGTTTTATCTGCGCAGCGTAGCACCCAAATCAATCCGCACCGCCGACATCTACTGGGGCGCGGTGCCGTTCTTGATTTTGCAGATTTTCATGGTGGCGATTGTGATTATCTTTCCGGATATCGTGGGCCATGCGGCTACTGCCACCGAGAGTGCCATTATAGAAGTGCCGGTAGAATCCGACCCCGGAGCGGGCTACTTGCTGCCACCGGAGTGGAGATAACGCTTGATCCAGCGGCGCCAACAGGCAACTGACATGACTGACGGGGCATGTGTTCTTACACGATCCTGTGTTATTCCATCACACAAACACGCTGCCCGAATGCTTCCACTTCCTCCCAGTTGGTGAACTCCGCGACTGTTTTCGGATCGGTAGGTCCCTTGGTGATCCACATGATGAATCTTATTATCTGCCGATCCCAGAAGCGGTATTTCTGATAGTCGATCTTGCCCGCGAAAACGGCCAATTCCTTGGGTTGCCAGGATGACTGCTCCCGGAACTTTTTCATATACGGATTTGTTTCCGGCCGATTCTTTTCCGGTTTGCGTGCCACGACGTTGACCGTGAAAAAGGCATTGGGCTTGCTATCCAGGGTCTTCCCGTTCCTGTCGATAAAATCGAAAACTTCGGGGCGATGCTTGCCATAGCGGATGCTGGCGCCAATAACGATCTTGTCGAACGATTTCAGATCCACCTCGGCGGCCTCATTCACGGAAGCCAATGTTACCCGGTGGTTCTGCTGCTCGATGACCTGCTGCAATCGCTGGCAGATTTTCCGCGTATGGCCATCCACGGTTGAATAGAGAATAAGGATGCTTGCCATTTTTCAATAAAGGGGATCAGTACCCTATTACGCAAAATGGGAATGTATCAGAAATGGGTACTGACTCCTTGATTACTTCACGTAGTGCATGAAATTTGCGTACGGCGACTCGGCCACCTTGAACCACTGGTCACCGGCGGTGGCGAATTTTTTCCATTCCACATAGATGCGCTTGAACAGCGCATTCTTGCGCGCCTCTTCCTCGTACATCTCGAACGCCAGCTTGCGCGCCGCGAGCATGATGTCCTTGGGGAAAGCCTGTAGCTTCACACCCTGCTTGAGCAGGCGCTGGAGCGCCGCCGGATTCTTGGCGTCATATTCCGCGAGCATGTAAAGATTTGCCTCGACCGTGGCGGCCTCGAAAGCAGCGCGGTAGGCCGGCGGCAGCTCCTGCCATTTATTGAGATTGACGTAAAAAGAAATCTGCGGACCCGGCTCCCACCAGCCGGGGTAGTAATAATGCTTCGCGACCTTGTGAAAGCCGAGCTTCTCATCGTCATACGGTCCGACCCACTCGGTGGCATCGAGCGCCCCACTTTCGAGCGCGGGATAAATGTCCCCGCCGGCCAGCGTCTGCGGCACCGCGCCGAGGCGCGCCATGATCTGGCCACCGAGGCCAGGGATGCGCATCTTGAGGCCTTTCAGATCAGCGATGGATTTGATCGGGCGTCGGAACCAGCCGCCCATTTGCACCCCGGTGTTGCCACCCGGGAACATCTGCACGCCGTGGCTTTTATAGAGATCGCGCATCAGTTCGCGACCTTGTCCTGCGTACATCCAGGCGATCTGCTGGCGCGCATTGAGGCCAAAGGGCAGCGCGGTTTCGAAGGCAAAAGCCATGTTCTTGCCGACGTAGTAATAGCCGGCCGTCTGTCCACACTCGACCGTGCCCTGCCCCACGGCGTCCAGCACCTGCAGGCCCGGGACGATCTCCCCCCCGGCGAACACGCGAATCTGGAATTTGCCGCCGGTGACATCATTCACGCGCCGCGCTACGCGCTCGGCCGCACCGTAAATGGCATCCACGCTCTTGGGAAAGCTTGAGGAAAGGCGCCAGCGAATGGCGGGAGATTCGTCGGCACGCACGGCAGCGGCCGCGCCCAGCAGCCCGAGCCCGGCACCCCGGAGGACATCGCGTCGTTTCATGTTGATTGTTACCCGTGAAACACGAACTGGGATTGTCCCCGGCGCCAACAAGCGGCGCAAGTACGAAGACTGCGGATACAAGGGAAACAACTTGGGGAAAATTAACGCTTCTTGGTGGCGACGACGCGGTTACGCCCGGCCTGCATACGAGCGAAAGCTTTTATTACTGCGCGCTTAATGTGCCGTACCGGGCAGCGGACCACCTAATAACTGCTGGTAATGTTTCGACGCTTCGCGCAGCAGCGTGTCGACCCGGGCGGGTTCTGGCTTGTAGTCGGGCAACTCGCCCAAGACCGCATGGCCGATGGGGTCCGTAATCCCGAAACGTCGCATGGCTCGGGAAGCCGCGTAACGGTATTTGAGATACTCCTCGTAACCGCAATCGGTCTCATCCCGCAATTTGGCGGCCATGGCCAGAGCGGACTCCACGACAGACCCGTTATCGGCCAGCTCAGGAAACCTTTGCATGGCAGCCATCATCGCTGTACAGCTATAGTGATCCGGATCGCCCACGAGCAGGGACATCCCCCGGATATCGATCAGGGTTTTGGCGTAGTTGGTGTCAGCCCCGTACTTGAACGCATGCATGATCAAACCATATACGTCCGCCCCCTTTTCGTTGTGCCATTGCATGTAGTTCGCCCAATATTCACGCATGGACATGGGAATCGGCTCGCCACGGTGCGCGACAAGACAATGATGGATCTCGTGATCGATCACGAATTCAAGGTGCTGGTCGGCATGGAGATACCGCTTCACT
>DATCZH010000165.1:0-3250 GCA_036526015.1 Sulfuricaulis sp. | reverse complement strand
CTGCTCGTACAATGCTTTTTTCCCCAACCGATCATCATCGGGAAGAATAGAAATCGCGTGTCGGTACAGATCGGCGTGAGCAATCAGACTACGATCGTCCGACGGGGTCAGACGGTGCGCGGTGGCGAGACTCATATCTGACTCTTGCAGCTTTCCGACCCGAGCCTGCGACAATCCTTTGTCGTAATAAGAATTCGCCATCCCCAGTGCGACAAAGAAAAAAATTGGCATGAGCATCAGGAGAATTATTACGATGGAATACGCCTGTTTACCCAATAACCTGGAAGGACGGAGATGAAACGATGAAACTTTCAATTCTCTCGCGACCAAATCGTGAAATCGACCCATCACAAGGCCCGAAACCATCATGATGGACAGAATATAAAGATTAAAATCCACGACGCTGTGACTGGCCACCGCCATCAATCCACAAAAAAGACCCGTAACTACCAAGCGTGTGTTCTTGTCGGCCTTACGCAATACTCGCCACATTAGCCACAAACAGGATCCCAATACCGATATCAGCAGGAGCAGGCCCGGCAGACCAGTTTCGATCCAGATTTGAAGGTAATCATTATGTGCAAAAAAACCACCGGATCTGTCCATTGGACTGCGGAAAGCGGGGTAAGCGAGATAAAACAACCCCAAACCGATGCCATGCCATGGTGCGGTTTGCAATAGATTCCAGGAGGACTCCCAGATAATCAGCCGCTGTGAGTCCTGCATTAATTGCGGAATACGTTGGCTCAATTCCCCCCCACCGACTGGAATTTTGGTAGACAAAAACGCAAACAATGTCACCACCAGAAGCAGCGAAGTGGCGCGCCAAGGCACGTGACGGAATGTAAGTGCAATCAATAATCCCAGACTCAAACCAAGACTCAGTGTGGCGCCCCGGCTGGCAGTCATGAATATGGAAAAAAACAATACATACAAAATAATGCTCAACAATATGACATGCTGGCGGGGTAAGCTTTTATCGCTCATATACATCAGCAGATACGCCGAAACTGGCACGGCCACGAGATTAAGAAATGCGGCTTGCGTATTACGCGTCTCGAAAACGGAGCGGGCGTGTTGCTCCAGCACGAGTACTTGATAGATTCCCATCAGCGCCAAAACTAAACTTATTACCAGAATAATGGCGGCGGCATGAGACCATAAGACATCTCGATCCGGCGTCAGGGTATAGAGCCAGAACAACATAACCAGGCTCCCGACCCACCAGAAATTGATCACACTTGTGCTGGGTGCCAGACTCCCCGTAAGAGACAACGCCAGCCATAGCCAAAACAAAGTCAGGCTGATCGCCAGCGGGGTTTTAGGAATGTGCAATCCCGAGCCATGAGAACGCCGGACGACCCAGCCCAGCCACAGCATCAGCACCACCTGAGTGATGGCGAAGAATTCGATTTGCGGGCCCTTGAACAGCAGCGCTGGCATGAGTGCACAGATGAAAAACAAGGTGCTGGCATGGACCGAGGGCAAATTGGCTGTTTTTCTTCTGCTCGGCATGTGCACGTTCCTCCTTGAACGATAGCGCGGGCTGTGGACTCCTTCCCTTCTTATATACAATCCGTAGTGAAACACCAGGCAAAACACATGGATAAGAGAGACCAATCCGCATGCTGCATGTCGTGCTTTATCAACCCGAGATTCCGCCAAACACCGGTAACATCATGCGCCTGTGCGCCAACACCGGTGCGCATCTGCACCTGATTGAGCCATTGGGCTTCAGGCTGGATGACAGGGAATTGCGGCGCGCGGGGCTGGACTACCGCGAGTGGGCGAAGGTGCGAACTTATTCAAACCTGGAGTCTTTTCTGGAGCAAATCAAACCACCGCACCTATTGGCCTTCTCCACTCGTGCACAGCGACTGTATACGGAGATGAATTACCAGGAGAACGACGCCCTGTTGTTTGGCCCGGAAACGCGTGGATTGCCCCAGGCCCTGCTGGATTCCCTCCCGGAGCGGCACAGATTGCGATTACCGCTTTTGCCCGAGAACCGTAGCCTGAATCTCTCGAATGCGGTGGCCGTGGCGGTTTATGAAGCCTGGCGCAAACTGGGATTCAGCGGCGGGAAATAGTTTTTTTGTCAGGACGAACGAGCGAAGCGAGTAGGGCTACTGATATGTCCAGTCGAACACGGAGGGCACATTTACTCCTGCTTTGGCTCGCGACTGAGCAATGCCTCCACCGCCGCCTGCGGCGAAAGCTTCTCGTAGAGGACGCGATAGACCTGCGTCGTGATCGGCATATCAACTTTTAATTTTCTGGCAAGCTGGAACAGCTCGCGCGCGGTGGCCACCCCTTCGGCCTCCTGTCCGAGCACGGCGAGTATGTCAGGCAATTTATTTCCCTGTCCGAGAGCCAGGCCGACGCGTCGGTTCCGCGATGCATCATCGGTACATGTCAGTATTAGATCGCCGGCACCAGTCAGTCCCATGAAGGTTTCCTTCAGTCCGCCCATGGAGACGCCAAGACGGGTGAGCTCGGCCAGTCCACGGGTAATGAGCGCCGCCCGGGCATTGGATCCGAATCCGAGCCCGTCGCTGATGCCTGCGGCGATGGCCATGACATTCTTGATGGCGCCTCCCAGCTGGACTCCGGCGACATCTTTGCTGGTGTAGACCCGCACACGCTCATTCCTTATCCACGAGGCAACCTCTTCCGCCACGGATTCGCGCTCAGAGGCCACGGTCAGCGCCGAAGGCAAGTTCAGCGCCACCTCACGCGCGAACGTAGGCCCCGACACCACGGCCAGCGAATATTGTTTACCCAATACTTCCGACGCCACTTGGCTCAAAAGCTTTCCGCTGCCGGGTTCCAATCCTTTGGTCGCCCAGGCCAAAACACTCTTATCGGAAATCAGTGGCTGTAAAGACGTAACGCTGGCACGAAACGCATGGCTGGGAACGGCCAGCAGGAAACGCGAGGATGATCGGGCTGCCTCATCCAGCGATGTTGCGATTCGCAAGTTTGCGGGAAAGGAAAAATCCGGAAGATAGGTCTTGTTCTGTCGCTCCTTTTCCAGCCGCGACAGAAAAGAAGGTTCATTACCCCATAATAAAGCGGTGTGATTATTGCGCGCGAGCAACAGGGCCAATGCCGTCCCCCAGGATCCAGCGCCCAAGACAACCACGCTTTTATCTTCTCCAGATAACATCCTTTTATCATCTCCATTTGAGTAATCTGAAAAAAGCGGATATAGCCGCTGGAGAAAATAATCACTGCCTTCGTCGTATTC
>DATCZH010000164.1:0-4547 GCA_036526015.1 Sulfuricaulis sp. | reverse complement strand
GCGAGCGGATCGAGGCCGACCGGATCGACGCTGCCGATGAAGACGACATCGGGAAAGGTCGGATCGAGCCACAGCGTGGTGTGCGGGAAGACCGAGGCGAACGTGCGCGCCACCAGGCGAAACGTCTCGACGTCCACGCCGTACAGATGCATCCATTGCACCATCAGCCCGTTTTTCTTCAGGACCTGGCGCGCGTTCAGGAATGCCTCGCGGGTGAACAGGCGCGAGGAACCGGTCTGCCAGGGATTGGACGGCTCGGAGATGACAATGTCATAACGCCGCTTCGTGGTCAGGACGTAAGCACGCCCGTCGTCGATGATCAGGTTGAAGCGCGGGTCATCCTGGATGCGGTAGTTTTCCACGGCGAAAAATGCGCTGGCCTCCTGCATGGCCGGCTCGATCTCGACGCAATCGATCCGCTTCACCTCGTGGCGCCCGACGGCACCGGCGGTGATGCCGCTCGCGAAACCGATCACCAGGACATCTTTGGCGTCCGGCTTGATCAGGAGCGGCAAATGAGCCACCAGCACCTGGGTGGTCATGTCCATGAAGTTGCCGGCGTCGGTTTTTCCGTCCACCAGCAGCCGGGTGTGTTCCCCTTCCTGGATCACCGAAACCGTGGCGATCGGACCCTCGCGATAGAACAACTGCTCCACGTTCTTCAGCCGCTCGCTGATAGACCGCTTTAGGTAGTGATCAGGGTAGGCGTAGGGCCCGCTTGTCATGCGCAGCCTGTCCCAGGAAGGCTGCCACAGGAAGACCAGCGTGAATATCAGGGAGGCGGCGAGCGCCGGGGTGACGTAGCCGCGCGCCGGCGATTTTTTCTCCAGCGCCGCCAGCGCCAGGACCAGACCGCAGGTCAGATTGATAAGAATGGTCAGCACCAGGGTGTTCTGGACGCCGAGCCACGGCAGCAGGACGAAGCCGGCCAGGAAGGCCCCGAGGATGGCACCGAGGGTATTGCCGGCGTAGAGCAGTCCGATGCGGCGGCCGCAGCGGCCGAAGGTGTCCACCACCACGGCGCCCGCCACCGGGAACGACGCGCCCATGAACAGGGTGGCGGGCACCATCACCAGGAAACACAGCAGGAAATTGGCGGTCAGGAACAGGGAGAATCGATCTCCGAATGTTCCATACAAAGCGACAAAGGTATCGGGCAGCAGCCCGAAAATGCTGGCGGTGATCAGGGCGAAGACGCCAATCATCACCTGGCACAATGCCAGCAGGCCGATTTTCCGGACCTTGGCAGACAAAAATCGACTGACGATCACGCTTCCCAGGGCAATGCCGGTAAGAAAGGTGGCCAGCATGATGGTGAAGGCGTAGATGGACGAGCCGATGATCAGGGTCAGCACGCGCGTCCACATCACTTCATAGATCAGGGCCGCCAGACCCGACACGAACAGCGCGGCGGTGGCCAGCACGGCGTGATAGGACCAGCGGGAATCGGCGCGCGGTTTTTTCATCGAGGCGCGTGCGGGTTCGTGCCCGGTGTGTGATTGCCAGCGGTAGGCGAACAGGAAGATCCCCGCGTTGACCACGCCGCCCGCCAGCAGCAGCCGGTGCGTCCCCAGCCATTGCAGCAGAAACAAGCCGGCGGCCAGGGTCCCGACCACGGCGCCGGCGGTGTTAATAAAGTACAGAATCCCTAAGGTGTTCCCGGTTTCGCGCGTTTGATCGCGCAGGAAAAACTTCGACAGCACCGGCAGTGTCCCGCCCATGAGGAGGGTCGGCGGCAACAACAGCAATATCGCGAGCCCGAATCGCAGCGCCGCCGCTCCCCAGAAACCAAGGGACTGGGACCCCTGGATGGCGATGTAGAGGCTCTCCACCCAGGAGAAAAGCAGCGGGGTCGCCACGGCAAACAGGCCGATCCCCAGCTCCAGCCAGGCATAGAACCGGATCGGACGCGCCGCCGTGTCGGCCCGCTTGCCCAGCAGCGCCGCACCCAGCGCCAGGCCTCCCATGAAGGCGGTCAAGACCGTGCTCACCGCCAGGGTGGTGGATCCGAAAAACAGGGTCAGCAAGCGCGTCCAGACAAGCTGATAGATCAACGCGGTGGCGCCCGAAAGAAAAAACAAAGTTAATAATTTCTTATTCATCTCTTTCGAAAGCCCGGGTCATACAGAATAGATGACTTCTTTATCGGATTATTTCTTCGGAGCACATGCTTGTTACCAGAAAAAATTGGGACAACTGATTATAATCAATCCCCAAAAGGAATATCGTGCGCATGATGTCTAATGAAAACGTTAGACGGCAATTGAATTTCTGCATCGAGCCAATAGAAATATCCAGCAGAGGTGAACATCCCAGTTACCCGGGGGAGCGAAGAGGCTGATACGGATGGCGTTTTGAGCTTGATGTCAAAGCCAAGTGGCGATGACTGGAAAGCGCTATTCCCGCTAAGTGACCTAAAAGAATGGGAAAGTGGGAATCCGGTTGATACGGTTAAGCTTTCAAACGAGCAAGCGCAACATTGTTTCCTGCCTCGCTGTGTGGAGTATTCATTCCGGAAAGCGCAAACAGCCTCTTGAGATCAAGAATGCGTATGTGGCCTCGCGGCGCTTCGATCACTTTTTTTCGTTGCAGATTCGCCATTACCCGGCTCACCGTCTCTATCCTGAGCCCGACCATCTCGGCCATCTCTTCGCGTGACAAGGGGAACTCCAGATCCCGGGGAAGATTTCCCCGGCGGGGGATCAGGGAAAGAATAAACGTAGCGACTCTTTTAACGGAACCTTTCTGGCCGAGGACACGGATCAAGTATTTTGCCTGCGCCAGTTCCTGATTCAACATTTCGATGATGCGCAAGGCAATATCCGGGTTTTGTTTCAGAATACGCATCATAATCTTTTGCTGAATCACGCAAGCGACCACGGGCCCAACCGTTTCCGCGGTGTATGCATAAATCTCGTCCTCCATCGTATCAAGGCCTATGACATAACCCGCCACCCCGAGACCGATAATCTGTTCCCGGCCATCCACGTTTGTGGTCGTGAGCTTGAGCTGTCCCTCGCGGATGAGAAAAAGATGGGTGCTGGGATCGCCTTCCCGGAACAGCACTTGATGCGGTGAGTAGATTTGCCGGTTCAACAGGCCGAGGATTTGGCACACCTGTTCCGAGGATACCTCCGAAGTTAACTGCGCATCACAAAGCACGCAGCTACCAATCTGACAAGAACAAGAATCCATAAAGATGACTAATCTCTGAGCTTCTTATTTATATGCATTGTTTATTAATATTAGATTAATTATGAGCGCGAAATTTGATTCTAATCAAATTTTATGGGTATCAATGCCAAAGAACGGCGATGCGAATCCTCTGTCAGGAGATAAATTCACTGATATTTCAGTCGACAAGAAGCGTTATGGTTAATATTTTTTTCTAGAGAAAATTTATATGACCTGTTCTGTCGGATATTTCCGCGAAGAGGAGTTACCACGCGTTCAAAATGAGACGGGGATTATTGATTGAAATCAATGACTGTTTGTCGTGTTGTATGGATAAAGAACATATATCAACATACAAAATGACAAGCGAAATGAGAAAAACGCTGGTATTGGGGGCAGGTTTGTGGGCGATGGCGTTGGCCATGGGCGGCGCGCAGGCTGCGGGCGATGCCGCGGCAGGCAAGGGCAAGTCAGCCGGTTGCGCCGGCTGCCACGGCGCCCAGGGCGAAGGCAAGGATAAGTATCCGGCACTCGCGGGCAAGGACGCTGCTTTCTTGGTTAAGCAGATGCAGGACTTCCGCTCTGGCACCCGCCAAGACCCGGGTAAGATGATGAACATGATGGCCAAACCGCTGAGCGATCAGGACATCGCGAATCTCGCGGCTTACTATGCCTCGCTCAAGGGGAAGTGAGAGCCAAAAAAAGTTTCCGAGTGACATAAAAACTTTCAAAAAGTTCTAGGTCATAAAAAAATTCAATAGAGTTTTTGATTAGCCTCAATGAAGATGGGGCAGATTCCAAAAGAGAATGGAAAAAGCTTAAGGACGGCGTGTAGATTGCCAGGGCGAGGACGGGAAGTTTTCTTAATTAACCGTGGTTAGTGCTTCAGCTACTACCCGAGGAGTGGACCATGAAAAAGATGAACAAATTTGTAACTTTGCTATTTGGGATAGCGGGCCTGCTGTTTGCCGGATCGGTGTGGGCGAATGGTGCAGGGCTCGGCATCGTCGGCAGCCCGCACGACTTCACGGACAACTACAGTGACGAAGTGGGCGGGACAGTATCTGAGGTGGCCGCAGGGGATCCACCAACAGGTGGATGGAATGGACGCGGTGAAATCTGCCGCGTCTGCCACGTGCCGCATGATCACGGCCGCGCCGCGCAATACTATCTCAACGGGCTGTTGTGGAACCATGCGGTGAGTGCGGCAAGCTACACCATGTACAACTCGAGCTGGAGCTCCTCACTGAACGGCGCGCAGTCGGCGCAACCGGACGGTGTCGCCAAGCTCTGCTTGGGCTGCCATGACGGCACGGTGGCAATCGACACCTTCGACAAGTATGCGGGAACCGCGGGCAACGAGATACACATGA
>DATCZH010000163.1:0-24604 GCA_036526015.1 Sulfuricaulis sp. | reverse complement strand
CCCACAGGTCCAGCAGTCGAAGTTGCGCATGTGGGTACAAAGACAGGTTTTGTCCATAACCGAAATATTTTCCTCGTCAGGGTGTTTATCCAGTTCGCGGTTGTAGGCCTCGATGTAGGCGCAGTTGCCTGACGCATCGAGGAGATAACCGTACGCCTCACAGTTGGGGCGAATGCCAGCGCCGATCGCTGGGCTCTTCTTCAGCATGCGCATCGGATAACCGGTGGGCGAAATCAGGTTGACCTCGATATCTTCTTCTTCGGCTTTAAAATACTCCTGCTTTACTTTATCCGGCAGGCCGCATTCCTTCGTCACGGTGAAACGCGTCGCTACCTGCACCGCCGCGGCGCCCGCCTCGAGGAATTCCACCGCGTCGCTGCCGGTGAAAATCCCACCGGCCGGAATCATGGGAATGTCCAGATTTTCCTGCTTTAGATATTGGATGATTTCGTTGACGATGGTCTTGAGATCGTATTGCGACCAATCCATGCCAAAACCAAGATGCCCGCCGGCTAGCGGGCCTTCTACGATGATGTAATCCGGCAGGCGGTTGAGGCGCGCATTCTTGCGCAGAAACAGCAACAGCGCTCGCAATGACGAGACGATGATGCCAAACTTCACGTCGCGGAAGCGCGGATGATCCTGCACCAGCGCCAACGAGCCAAGATGCAGCCCGGCGCTCAGCGTGATGCCGTCGATACCGCTGTCCATGGCGGCGGACAGGCGCACGCGCAGCGTCTCGCGTGGGCTGTTCATGGTGAGCTTTTCCATGGTGTTGATGAAGATCAGCCCGTCGCCCTGCTTGGCCTCCATGGTGCGGCCGACGTGCAGCCTGGTGGCTTCAGCCAGACGTTCGAGATTGAAATGCACGTCTGACTTGTCGCGGTTGGCAACGTTGTATTTGTACTTTTTCTGTTTCTCTTTCACAAAACCGGTTTTGAAACGCCGGTCTGAAACAGTAGGCACCATCGCGTCCGAGATGTGTCCGATGCCGCCCAGTCGCGCCGCCACCAGCGAAAGCTCCGCTGTCGAGATATCGACACCCATGCCACCGGTCATGATGGGGACCAGTTCTTTCTTGCCGAGCCTCAGGCGAAAATCATCAACGCGCTTCATGTTTTCCGGGAATGAGCGGATAAAAATGACAGGACAGGAGGGCAAATGATATGCGCCATCGCTGATGCGTGACCCGCCGGACGCTTCAAGTTACGTCCAGGTTTGTTCCGGACAAAATGGTCAGGATTATTCTTGAATATTGTCAACATGCCATTCCTGCCCATGCTCGATTTTCTATTCTCCTTTTGCCACCGGGCGTTTCGGATCGGTAATCCATTCGCTCCAGCTGCCGGCATATAATTTTGCCCCTGAAAGCCCGGCGTGTTCCATGGCGAGGACGCTGTGACAGGCGGTCACGCCCGATCCGCACATGTTCACCACCTTGTCCGGCGGGACCTGGCCCAACACCGATTGATAGTGTTCGCGCAAGGCTTCATCAGACATGAATTCGCCGCTGAAGTCGAGATTGTCTTCATACGGCATGTTGGTCGCCCCGGGAATGTGCCCTGCCACCTTATCCAGTAGTTCAACCTCGCCGCGAAACCGTTCTTCCGCGCGTGCGTCGAGCAGAAGCCCTGACTTCGTGCGCGTCATGTCCATCACATTATCGGCGTCTACGCACATCGAGTGATTGATGGTGGGATGGAACTGCGTGGGTTCGATTTTCGGCAGGTCGGTCGTGACCGGACGCTTTTCGCGCACCCACTTCGGGTAGCCGGCATCGAGCAACGCCACCGCCTCATGTCCGAGCCAGCGCATGAGCCACCACAGACGCGCCGCTATGGCACCGAATGTATCATCATATACGACGACCTGACTGGTTTTATCAATGCCCCAACGACCCAGTTTTTCCGCCAGCCCATTGGGATACGGCAGCGGATGCCGGCCGCTGTCGGGAGTTACGGGCGACGACAGGTCTTCGTCAAGATGCGCATAGCGCGCGCCGGGAATATGTCCGGCGGCATAGGCGCGCCTGCCCGCTTCCGGGTCGGTCAGGACAAAACGGCAGTCCACGACGACCCAGCGCGGGTCGTTCAGGTGCCGTGAGAGGGTTTCGGTATCGACAAGGGTGGTGAGCATGACTGTCAGCATTCAGCCATCAGCTGCCACCCGCCCGGGGGGCAGGAAGCATGCCAAAAGCTGACAGCCGGAATGGACGTACTCTTAATATCTAATATCCGCCCTTGCGACGCGATTCGGGCAGGCCGGAGATGCGTCCGCCCTGCTTGCTCGGATCCTTCGGGAACAGATCATAGACATCCTTCTGGATGACGTTCGTGCCCCACTTGTCCGACATGGCCTTCACAATATGACGGGTGTTGGGCTGTTCACCGTTGTGATTGAAATAGGCGTCGCGCAGGTATTCAATGATGTTCCAATGCTTCGGGGTCAGCGAAATGCCTTCCAGGGTGGCGATGTGTTCAGCCAGTTCCTTGCTCCAGTCTTCGGGGTTGGTGAGAAATCCATTGGCATCGGTTTCGATGGTCTTGCCGTTAAACTCATAACTCATATAAGTTCCCCTCGAATTTCAGGCAGATGTTTTTTATCGGCGTTGAAAAAAACCGAATAATACAAAGTGCTGGAGATTAATCCAAGACGGGCCGGACTTCTTTGATGTCCTTGTGCGGGAGGAACAAGCCGCAACCCAGCGTTCGCCCCGGGCCCAATCCCCGCTGTTGGAGGCTAACCGACTGCTCCAGGGGCAGGTCTGCCAGCATCAGGCTGTGCGTATGGATTTCTCGATCAGGTGTGGCGATGACTCGCCCTAACCCGCAGAGCATCTTTTTTGGCTGGATTCCCATGTCGGCCAGCAGCATCTGCGCCTCGCGCAGAAAAGCCGTTTCGTCCAATCCTTCACTGGCAACAATATAGCGTGAGAAAAGTGTCGTAATCGCGCTAAGTGGTTTAACTGCAGCCTTTCCCACTTGCATGGTGTTGCCACCGATATCCAGCGTCTGCCCAGTCAGTGTGCCGGCATCCTCGATGCGTGACTTGGGCAGGCGCAACATGAGCTTGGTGCGGCGTGACAAATGCAACAAGGCGTGGGGATTCTCCGGCCGCGTCCAGCCGTTGCCCGATTCCGCCACGTGAATGGTATGCAGACCAGCGTGCTCTTCGTCTGCAAACCAGGGTAGCGAAGCGCATACGGCGCGCGACAACGCGTACGAATGATCCACCGGCAGGGTGCGGCAATGGATGGTGAACGCCACGTCCACGACGTCGTCCGGGACGACGAAGCGGTCATTCTCCTTATCTTCCTGCCAGAACATGTCGGCCACTCTCCGGTTACTGCACCGGGAGCCTGGCGTGGATGGCGTCGCGGTCGATCCACCACTCGTCCTGTACCAGCACGTCCACCACGTTGCGCAGGCGCGGCAGGAATTTCGCCGGGTCGTCGAGCTCGAGTTTCTTGAACCAGCGGCTGAACGCCTCCTGGTCGTGCACATCGCTGTGGCGTCGCGCCACCGTCGCCAACAGCTGGTTGGTGTAGAACATCAAGTCTTCGCGACTTCGCCCCTCAGCGCGCAAGTCCACAAGGTAATGTGCCACCGTGGCGGCAACCGCGGCGCCATCCGACTCCGGCGGGGTTTCGTCCACCACGTGTTGCAGCATGGCCACCGACAATTCAGGGTCCATGGGAAAGGTTACCGTAAGCCAGATGCCTTGGCCGAGCGCTGCGAGTGACTCGGGCTGGTCCGACAGGAACATGATGTCGCAGGCCTGCACGGCGCCTTCCCAAGCCTCGCGCGCAGTGAAAATGTCAAACGCCTCGCGGCCGGCATCCCAGGCGTCCTGATATTTTTCTAGCCGGATCAGCGTGCGCCCGATCTGCAGCAGCAGGTCGGCGCGCGCCAGCAGATCATAGTTGGGCGGCAGCTCCAGCATCTGGTGGCGGAACTCCGCCAGTTGCGCCTCGAGCAGTACTGCGGATTCCTGCGTGTCTTCCGCGCTGTCCATGTCGCTTCCGAAGCTTTCGTCTTTGAGATATTTCATAAGATCATTTGGTCACGGAATGGATGCCGACGAAGGCGCCCTCGAGCTGGTCTTCCCAGTTCGCCGGCGTGTCCGGGTACGGCGGCTTGATGTCGATGCGGAAAAACATTTCCGCCTGCGCTCGGCTCCGCACCACTTCCAGCAGCTGCTCGAACGTCGTGATGTCATGGTGTTGCAGAAGTATTTCGCTCAGATGCAGCATGGTGTTAATGATTCGTGTCGATCAAGTCGGTACCGCAAATGCGGTCCAATCTTAACAATGATTTTCCACCACTTCCCCTCTTTCCCTTTGGGGGTGAGGGTTGGGGAGAGGGGAAATGTCGTCGGTGAACCGTTATCCGTATACATCACGCAAGTCAGTGCCTGAAATGCGGTCATAGTAGCGCGCCCGATATACCAGTCTAGCGATTCCCCTGTCCACATCGTCCGCAAACGCCGTTCGGTTGTGCAGTACATTGTTGCACACCAGCCCCTGCCCCGCCGCCATCGTGTGGCGGAACATGTAGGGGGAATCGCCGGCCAGCAGGTTTTCCAGCTGGCGCACCGCCTCGCGCGTGGCCGTATCCGGCTTCCATTCGATAGAACGCGTGCGCGCAGTGTAGCGCATGTGCAGGTGTCCACCAGCGGGATCCACGGAAAACACCGGTCCCGTCACCACCGCGCGCGTCTCGCTGCCTCCCTCGGTGTTGGCCGGGATGGTCATGGCGTCCGGCGCCATCAGCGCGCGGATGAAGTCCGGATTCGCGTCGCGCAGCAGGATATAGGCGATCTCTTGATCCAGTAGGCTGTTCTCGCCGCCCTGTGCCGCCGGTGACACGCAATGCAACACGAATGCATGGATACGCGTCTCGGCTCCGTTGTAATAACCGTCCGTGTGCCACAGCAGGCGCTTGTTGGAATAGGGAATGTAACCGCGCAGAGATTTTTCCGGTATCACCCGCAGCGAGCTGATGCCGTCCTCGTCCGCAAGCATGTTGCTGTCGAGCCGGCGCAGGCCGAAACGCTCGCCCACGGCGCGCGGGATTTCCTTGTCCGCGCGACTGACCGCGCGGCTGGCGTAGATGACCATGTTAGTCATGCGGCACACGGCCAGCATGGCGTCGGCCTCGGCGTCTGTCAGCGCCAGCGGATTGCCGACCTCCACCACCAGCTGTTCCGCACTGGCCGGGTACCCATCAAGCTTGGCCTCACGCCAGCGCCGATAGGCCCGCTCGTCATGCAGGCTGAAAGGGCCGGTTTCCGGCGTCGCGCTGGCGCGATTCACGTTGGCGGGACTGTTCAATTCGCTAATTCCTGTTCATTCCAGTGGGCAATAATGGGTGCCAATCGGCGATTATTAAATTACGACGCCGCGGATTTCATCCGGGCGATGCAACGCGGGGTTTTCGCTAGATATTAGTACTTTAAATTACCTGGTTGTATAATGCATGTTTTCTTGCGGAAGCCATCCTAACTCCTTATATCCCATTCGGGAGGGGTAAATCAGGGTAGGCTCTCTCTAACGTGTAATATTTTTCTCGAGGTTCCAGTTTAGACTGGCCCTCCGCAAGATTTGTTTGGACTGATTATTGATGGGCTTTCAGCGGGGAAATTCGCTAGAAGACCGAATTTTATATCCTTCCGACGCGCAGGAGGTAGTTTAAATGGCCCAGAAGCAACCGAAGAATCCGGAAAAACATTCGACCTTCATTCCGAAAGAAAAGAAATCCACCAAACCTTTCCATAAGACTCCCATGCTGGACCAGCTGGAAAGCGGCCCGTGGCCCAGCTTTGTCACCGGCCTTAAACGCCTGGCCCACGATAATAACATGATGGTCGACCTGCTGGGTCAGTTGGAGCATTCTTACACCACCCGCAAGGGCTACTGGAAAGGCGGCACGGTCTCCGTGTTCGGTTATGGCGGCGGCATCATCCCCCGCTTCACCGAACTGATGGGCAAGGACGGGAAGCCCATGTTCCCCGAAGCGAAAGAATTCCACACCCTCCGCGTCCAGCCGCCCGCCGGCAACCACTACACCACCAAGATGTTGCGCCAGCTGTCCGATTCCTGGAAGAAGCACGGCTCCGGCCTGATCGCCTTCCACGGCCAGACCGGCAACATCATGTTCATTGGCTCGACCAGCGAGAACACGCAGCACTTTTTCGACGAGATCAACGAGTACGGCTTCGACCTCGGCGGTGCCGGCCCCTGCGTGCGCACCGCCATGTCCTGCGTCGGCGCGGCGCGTTGCGAGCAGTCCTGCGCCAACGAGCAGAAGATCCATCGCCTCCTGGTGAACAACTTCATCGACGACATGCACCGCCCGGCACTGCCGTACAAGTTCAAGTTCAAGGTTTCAGGCTGCCCCAACGACTGCATGAACTCGATCCAGCGCGCCGACTTCTCCGTCATCGGCACTTGGCGCGATAACATGAAAGTCGACCAGAAGGAAGTTAAGGCGTTCGTCAAGGCGAAAGGCCGCAAGTACGTCGTGGACAACGTGGTCGCGCGCTGCCCAACCAAAGCGCTGTCGCTCAACGACGACGACACGCTGGACGTCGACAACCGCAACTGCGTGCGCTGCATGCATTGCATCAACGTCATGACCAAGGCGCTCAAGCCGGGCGACGACAAGGGCATCACTCTGCTCATCGGCGGCAAGCGCACGCTCAAGATCGGCGACACCTTCGGCACCGTGATCGTCCCATTCATGAAGTTGGAAACCGACGAGGACTACGAGCGCATCCGCGAGATCGCCGCCAACACCATCGACTTCTGGGCCGAGAACGGCCTGGAGCACGAGCGCTGCGGCGAGATGATCGAGCGCATCGGCCTGGCCAACTTCCTGGAAGGCATCGGTCTCGAAGTGGATCCGAACATGATCAACCACCCGCGCACCAGCTCCTACGTCCGCCTGGACGAATGGGACCAGGAAGCGGAGAAATGGAAGAACCGCAAGCAGCAGGCAGCGGGTTGATCAAGTCACAGATAAACCGGGTCCGCCCCGCACCTGGGCGGACGCATTCTTCATCTAAACACAGACTGTTACAGGTTTTGGAGAGATAAAGATGGCGCAAGCAACCACTGAAAAAGCGGCGACCCCGCGCTCACCGATCGAATCCGGATGCCCCGACGGATTCCAATACATGCATCCGTTGATGATCAAGAACTACGGCAACTGGAAATACCACGACCGTCCGCGCCCGGGCGTGCTGCACCACGTGGCCTATTCCGGCGACGAGATCTGGACCGTGCGTGTCGGCACCCAGCGCCAGCTCGGTCCGTACGAAATCAATCTGCTGTGCGACATCATCGACAAATACGGCGAAGGCTACGTGCGCTTCACTATCCGTTCCAACATGGAGGTCTCCCTCTCCAGTGCCGACAAGGTCGAGCCGCTGATCAAGGCCTTCGAAGAGGCTGGCTACCCGATCGGCGGCACCGGCAACTCGGTGACCATGATCTCCCACACCCAGGGCTGGCTGCATTGCGACATCCCCGGCACGGACGCCTCGGGCGTGGTGAAAGCGCTGATGGACGATCTGTATGACGAATTCATCAAAGAAGACATGCCAAACCGCGTGCACATCACCACGTCCTGCTGCCAGATCAACTGCGGCGGCCAGGGCGATATTGCTATCAACGTTCAGCACACCAAGCCTCCCAAGATCAATCACGATCTCGTTGCCAACATTTGCGAGCGTCCGTCAGTCGTGGCGCGCTGCCCGGTGGCGGCGATCCGCCCGGCGATGGTGAATGGTAAGCCGTCACTCGAAGTTGATGAGAAGAAATGCATATGCTGCGGCGCCTGTTTCCCGCCCTGCCCCCCGATGCAGATCAACGACCCCGAGCACTCCAAGCTCGCCATCTGGGTCGGCGGCAAGAACTCCAACGCGCGCTCCAAGCCGATGTTTCACAAGCTCGTAGCCGCCGGTGTTCCAAACAACCCGCCGCGCTGGCCGGAGGCTGGCGCCATCGTCAAGAAAATCCTGCGCGTCTACAAACAGGATGCCAAGGACTGGGAGCGTGTCGGTGACTGGGTTGAGCGTATCGGTTGGCCGCGGTTCTTTGAACTTACGGAGTTGCCGTTCACCAAGTTCCATATCGACAACTGGCGTGGCTCGCGGCACATGCTGAACCAGTCGGCACATATCCGTTTCTAGTTTCAGAGCAAGCCGCTGTTGTCACTTCGACGCCGGGTTTTCCCGGCGTTGGTATGTAATTCGTCAGGCTTAGCATTTGACATTTATCAAGGGGTACGATGATGAAGCTGGGTATCTTGATTAATGAGGGTCCGTACACGCATCAAGCATCAGATACGGCTTATCTGTTTGCCAAGGCCGCGATAGAAAAAGGGCACAAGATTCACCGCGTGTTCTTTTATAACGACGGTGTCTACAACTCAAGCCGGCTCACCGAGCCGCCGCAGGATGACCGCCATATCGTCAATCGCTGGCAGAAGCTGGCCAAGGACCACCACATTGATCTGGTAGTCTGCGTGGCGGCAGCACTGCGCCGGGGCATCAAGGACGAAAACCTGCAGGAAGGTTTCCGCATCTCCGGCCTGGGCCAATTGGTTGAAACGGGAATACAGTCTGACCGACTGGTGACATTTGGCGATTAACCCGGAGCTAACGAGGGGGTAGAATGACTGAAGCAACAGGCGGCATCGAAATGGAAGAAGACACAGGCGGCAAGGTAAAAAAGTTTCTGTATATTAACCGTAAAGCGCCCTACGGGACAATTTACGCCCTGGAGTCACTGGAAGTGGTGCTGATCTCGGCAGCGTTCGATCAGGACGTAAGTTTGGCGTTCCTGGATGACGGTGTGTATCAGGTTGTCAAGGGTCAACATACCAAACCGATCGACGTCAAAAACTTTTCGCCGACCTATCGCGCACTGGAAGGTTACGATATCGAGAAATTGTACGTGGAAAAGGAATCCATGGAGGCGCGCGGCCTGAAAGAGGAAGACTTCATTGTCCCCGTGAAAGTCATCAACACGGCAGAAATGGCGGATCTCATGCAATCACAAGATGTAATTATGAGCTTTTAGAGGGAATGACCATGCTGCATACCGTCAACAAGTCTCCCACAGAACGCAACACCCTCGAGAGTTGCCTCAAGCATCTCAAAAAGGGCAGCGCAGTCCTGCTGATCGAAGATGGTGTCTATGGCGCCCTGAGAGGAACCTCCAGCACCAAGATGGTCGAGCAGGCGCTCAAGAATCACCCGATCTACGCGCTGTACCCCGATATCGAAGCGCGCGGGATGCAGGATCGGGTCATCGAAGGTATAAAATTGGTCGACTACAGCGGGTTTGTGGACCTGGCGGTGGAATACCCCAGCATACAAGCCTGGCTTTAATTTCTATTTTTCTTCAACTGACGAGGAGTATTCACATGCCAATCACCGTAGCGGGTAAAACCATCGAAACCGACGAGGAAGGATATCTCGCCAACCGAAGCGACTGGAGCGAGGAAGTCGCCAAGGAAATGGCTAAAGCCGACAATTGCGATCTGTCACAGAACCACTGGGAAGTTCTCAATTTCCTGCGTGAATATTATGACGAGTACCAGATCGCGCCCGCCGTGCGCGTGCTGACCAAGGCCATCGGCAAGAAACTCGGCCCGGACAAGGGCAACAGCAAGTACCTGTACGAGCTGTTCCCGTACGGCCCGGCGAAGCAGGCGTGTAAATACGCCGGCCTGCCCAAACCGACCGGTTGCGTTTAGTCAATCACGGCCTGCCCAGTCGGGATTAGAATCCCGACTAGCATGAACCAGCGGGGTCATCGATGTCGGCTGTGACAGTGATGTATGCGCTGCTCTTTTACGTGGCGACGGCTATCCTCGTCATCGGTTTGACGCGCAAGATTTTCATTTACGCGCGCACGCCGCAGCCGTTGAAAATCCCCACCACACCGGCACCGACCACCCGGCTCGGCGTGGCCGCGCGCATGGTGCGCGAGGTCACCGTCTTCGAAAGCCTGTTCAAATCCAACAAATGGACCTGGCTGTTCGGCTGGATTTTTCACTTTTGTCTGTTCGTCGAGCTCCTCTGGCATCTGCGCTACTTCACCGAACCGGTGCTGACGTTCCTTCCGTGGATGCAATGGTTCATCAACTTCACAGGATACGGCATGGTGCTCGGCCTGCTTGGACTGTGGGGGCGACGCTTTTTGGTGGACCGGGTGCGCTACATCAGCAACCAGTCGGACCACCTGATGCTGGCTCTCCTGGTCGGCATCGGTGCCACCGGTCTCACCATGAAATACATCGTGCACACGGATATCATCTCGCTCAAGACTTTTTTCATCGGACTGATGACTTTCCAGTGGCAGCCCTTGCCGGCCGACCCGGTGTTGCTGATCCATCTGACGCTGGTGGCGACACTTATGATCATCTTCCCCGTCAGCAAGCTGCTGCATGCGCCGGGTGTTTTCTTCAGCCCCACCCGCAACCAGGCAGATAACCCGCGCGAGAAACGCTGGGTCGCCGGCTGGAGTGCGAAAATCGACAACACCAAGGCAGCGGGGAATTAGGCGATGGCTGATATCGAAACACCGGTCCTCGGCGAATACCAGGTAATTCCCCGTATCAAACTGGACACGATGGCCGGCTCCAAACCGTACATCGCGAAACCCGATATCCAGGCCAGCGTGGGATTCCCGGGTGAGCTGGTGCCGGACTGGGAAAACGTCGCCGTCAAGAAACTGGGTGAAATGGTATCGGAATCGCGCGCGCTCCAAGTGTTTCTGGATTCGTGTGTGAAGTGCGGCGCCTGCACTGACAAGTGCCATTATTACCTCGGCACTTCCGATCCGAAAAACATGCCAGTGGCGCGTCAGGATCTGCTGCGCTCCGTCTATCGCCGTTACTACACCTTCGCCGGAAAGCACTTCCCCAAACTCGTCGGCGCGCGCGACATGAGCAAGGACGTGCTCGACGAATGGTATACCTACTTTCATCAATGTTCGCAGTGCCGCCGCTGCTCGGTGTTCTGCCCTTATGGCATCGACACTGCCGAGATTTCGATGGCCGCGCGTGAAATCATGGACACCATCGGGCAAGGCCAGAAGTATTGCAACGAGGTCCTCATCAAACTGCATTCGGTGGGCAACAACCTTGGCCTACCGGGCCCGGCCCTTGCCAATACGCTGGAGGGGCTCGAGGAAGATGTCAAAGATGAAACTGGCGTGGACGTGAAGTTTCCGCTCGACGTCAAGGGCGCCGAGGTGCTGGTGGTCACGCCGTCGGCCGATTTCTTCGCAGAACCGCATGTCGACGGACTCATCGGCTACGGCAAGGTGTTCCATGCCGCGGGCACCTCCTGGACTCTTTCCTCTCATGCGTCCGAGGCCGGCAACTTCGGCATGTTTATCGGCTCAAGCAAGGACCTGCACAAGGTCGCCAGACGCATACGCGAAGCGGCGCTCGAACTAGGCGTCAAACGCATCATCGTTGGCGAGTGCGGTCACGCCTGGCGCGTGGCTTACAGCTTCTGGAACACACTCATCGGCCCGTTCGATTTCCTCGATCAGCGCTACCCGATACCGCAGCATATCTGCGAGTTCACCTATGACCTGATTCAGCGTAACGCGCTCAAGTTCGACAAGAGCGCGAACGACGACAAGGTCGTCACCTTCCACGATTCCTGCAACGTGGCACGCGCCTCGCGCATGGGCAATATGCCGGGGGGTCAGTTCATTATCCCGCGCGCCGTGGTCAGGGCCTCGGTCAACAAGTTCTACGACATGGCTCCCGAGACTATCTATGAGAGCACCTACTGCTGCGGCGGTGGCGGCGGGCTGCTCACCGACGAAATCCTAGACCTGCGCGTCAAGGGCACGGCCCCACGCATGCAGGCATTCAAGGAAGTCGTCGAAGAGCATGGCGTCACGCATATCGCTGCGATTTGCGCCATCTGCAAGGCGCAATTCACCAAGGTCCTGCCCTACTACAAATTCCCCATGGACACGATTCAGAGTGTTCATGGTCTGGTCAGCAAGGCAATACGGCTTGGCGCGGTAAACGAATAGTTTTCACTGGCAATCAGTATCTACCGTATCAGAGACAGGAGATTCGCAATGGCAACTCCCTCAGACAAGGCGAAAGGTGGCAAAGAAGGATTCACGTTCCGCAAATTCAAGGACGAAGACCATGAATGGCCTTCCTTTCAGGCCCGCATCTTCACGGCCGATGAATCTGACAAGTGCCCGACTTATGTGCACAAGACACCGCCTTGTCAGGCTAGCTGTCCCTCTGGCGAAGACATCCGCGGCTGGCTCAATATCGTGCGCGGCATCGAAAAACCGGCGAAGGACACAACCATGCAGGAGTATGCTTTCCGCCGCGTGACGGAAGCCAACCCCTTCCCCTCCATGATGGGCCGTGTCTGCCCCGCTCCGTGCCAAACGGGATGCAATCGCAACGTGGTGGAAGACTATGTCGGCATCAACGCCGTTGAGCAATACATTGGCGACACTGCGCTGGCCAACAAATTCACGTTTAAACCGGCCGAAAAAAATTCCGGCAAGAAGGTTGCCATCATTGGTGGCGGACCGGCCGGCCTGGCGGCGGCATACCAGCTGCGCCGCAAGGGACACGCGGTCACCTTATTCGATGACCACGACCAACTCGGTGGCATGGCGAAGTACGGCGTGCCGGGCTATCGCCTCCCGCGCGAGTCGCTGGACGGCGAGATCAATCGCATCATTGACATGGGCGTTGAGGTCAAACTCAAGACCCGGGTCGGCGTGGACGTACCGCTCTCGGATCTTGAGAAGAATTATGAGGCCGTGTTGTTTGCCATCGGATGCAAGTCCGGCCGCGCTTTGCCGGTTCCCGGCGCGGAGGCCGCCAACTGCATTACCGGAGTTGCCTTCCTCGAGGCCTTTAACCAGGGACGTCTCAAAGCCGTTTCCGGCCGCGTCGTCGTTATCGGCGGTGGTGACACCTCCATCGACGTGGTTTCGGTGGCACGTCGCCTAGGCTACATCCAGGAAATGTCGGAAACCGAACGTCCGGAATACGTCGTCATGGGACACACGGCGCACGATGTCGCGGTCACCGCCAAGAAAGAAGGCGCCGAGGTCATGCTGATCTCGCGCCACCCAGTGGAAAAAATGTCTGCCGCCAAGCACGAAATCGAGGATGCCCAGCGTGAAGGCGTGAACATTCGCGGGGCGCTGCAACCGGTGAAGGTCATTCTCGACGACAAGGGCCGCGCCAAAGCGTTGCGGGTCATCGAACTCGATTTTTCGGGGGGCGGCAAGCCGGTGGAGAAGCCCGGCACCGAAAAGGATTTGGAGGCCGATCTTATTGTCTCCGCCATCGGCCAGATGGGCGACTTCCGCGGCATGGAAGAATTTAAAAACGATAAGGGACTGATCAATGCCGATAAATTCTACCAGATACCCAACAAACCCGGCTTTTTCGTGTGCGGCGACATCATCCGTCCGCACTTGCTCACCACCGTGATCGGCCAAGCTTCGATCGCGGCCGAGAGCATTGATCATTACCTGAAAAGGCAGGAGATGAGCAAGCGCCCCAAGGTGGACGTGCACCATTTCAACCTGCTGGACAAGCTGAACGAGGTCGGCTTGACGCCGAAGGAGTTCAAGCCGGAAGGCCCGGATTACGAGCGCGGCATCGACCGCGGACTGCGCGGCACCTTCGAACAGGGCAAGGCCGTCGGCGGCTACGCGATCCACAACTACGAGGACCGCTCCGACGCCGAGGTGTGCCAGTCTAACGAGCTGTTCCTGGGGCATTTCCAGTACATCCCGCGGCTGAAGCGAACCGAAATGGTACCGGACGCCAACGAGGTCCTGGGCCATTTCAAAGAGCGCATGCTCGGCCTGGACGAGAAACAGGCCGTGGAAGAAGCCAAGCGCTGCATGAGCTGCGGCATGTGCTTCGAATGCGACAACTGCGTGATCTACTGCCCGCAAGTCGCGGTCAAGCGCACGCCTAAGTCGGAATCGACCATGGGGCGTTATGTATACACTGATTACGATCTTTGCATCGGTTGTCACATCTGCGCCGACGTCTGCCCGACCGGCTACATCAAGATGGGCATGGGTGACCACTAAGAACGACTGATCCAGAAATGGGGAAGATCAAACAAATCGTGGTTGGCGGCGTTGCCCTGGTGGCAGCAGGACTCCTTGCTGTCACGCTGGCACAGGCGGCCAATGTCTCTGGTGTCAAATCCAAGGGCATTGGCCCGACGGTGAAGATACACCGCGGCGAACAGTGCGTGGAGCCGACCGGGGACATGCGTCGCAACCATATGAAGTACATCCTGCACCAACGCGACAAGACCATGCACCAGGGAATTCGCACTACGAAGCACAGCTTCAAAAACTGCGTTGATTGTCATGCCGACCCCATTACCAACAGCGTGCAGGGCCAGGACGGTTTCTGTTCCTCCTGTCATGAGTATGCCTCGGTCAAGATTGATTGCTTCAGCTGCCATACCGACAAGCGTGACAAGAACGCCGTCGAGGTCGCTCCTTTCAAAGGCACCGCCGCCAAGGGGGCGCAGCCATGAGCCTCAACCGCCGCGAATTCATTGGTATCGGCGGCGCCGCGGTTGCCGGCATGGCGCTGGCGCCTAGTTTGCGCCTTATCGACCTGGCGCAGGCGCGCTCACCGGAAGAGGCCGTCACCAGCCTGAAGCGTTGGGGACTGCTGATCGACATCAACAAATGCCAAGACTGCAACGCCTGCGTGACCGCGTGTCACGAGGAAAACGGGGTTTACGGGCACGGCCGCCCCGCCTCGGACCCGCAGTGGATACGCAAAGTCACACTTAAGGACAAGCTAACTGGCTATGTCCAGACCCTCCCGCTCATGTGCCAGCACTGCGAGTCACCGCCGTGCGTGGACGTCTGCCCTACCGGTGCCTCGTTCAAGCGCGCCGACGGGATCGTGTTGGTGGATAAACATATCTGCATCGGATGCCGCTACTGCATGATGGCCTGTCCATACAAGGCACGCTCGTTCGTGCATGAAGACATCACCGATCAGAAACCACATGCCCCGCGCGGCAAGGGCACTGTCGAGTCCTGCACTTTGTGTGTGCACCGAGTCGATACCGGGAACATTCCGGCCTGCGTTGAGGCCTGCTCCAAGGACGGCAACCAGGCCATGGTGTTCGGCGACCTCAAGGATCGGAACAGCGATATCAGCAAGTACCTGGCATCCGGACCCTCCATCCAGCTGCGTCCGGATCTGAACCTGAACACCGGCGTGCGCTACCGGGGGATTTGACGCATGGCACACACACATTTCGACACCATTGAGGGCCGCAGTCCAGGTTTCTATTTATTGCTCACCATCTTCGGCGCATTTATCTTGGCCGGCGTACTGGCGGCCCTGTACATGGAGCATAACGGCCATTGGGTGACCGGCATGTCTAATCAAATCGTGTGGGGTACACCACACGTGTTCGCCGTATTCCTCATAGTAGCTGCCTCGGGGGCACTCAATGTCGCCTCCATCGCCTCCGTTTTTGGCCGGCAGCTTTATAAGCCGCTCACCCGGCTTTCGGGCCTGCTGGCTATCACCCTGCTCGCCGGCGGTTTGATCGTGTTGGTGCTGGACCTCGGGCGGCCGGACCGGCTGATCGAGGCTATGACCTATTACAACTTCAAATCCATTTTTGCGCTGAACATCATCCTGTATGTTGGCTTTTTCGCCGTCGTCGCGGTTTATCTGTGGATGATGATGGAGCGGCGCATGAACGATTTCACGAAACCATTGGGGCTGTTCGCCTTTATCTGGCGCCTGACCCTCACCACCGGTACCGGTTCAATCTTCGGTTTCCTCGTGGCGAGAGATGCCTACGACACGGCCGTGCTCGCCCCCATGTTCATCATCATGTCTTTCTCCTACGGCCTGGCGATATTCATGGTCGTGTTGATGGCGGCCATGCGCTGGACCGGCCGGGAACTGGGTGACGTCGTGTTTGGGCGGTTGCGTAATCTGCTCGGGGTGTTCGTGGCCGCTGTGCTTTATTTCGTTGTCGTCCATCACCTGACCAACCTGTATATCACCCAGCGCCACGGCATCGAGGGTTTCATCCTGCTCCACGGGGGTCAGTTCACGCAGATGTTTTGGATCGGTCAGATTCTGCTGGGTAGCGTGGTTCCCCTTGTCATCCTTTTCTCGCGCATCGGAAAATCGCACGCCATGGTGATACTGGCCTCGTTGCTCGTGACCATGGGGGGCGTGGCGCAAATGTATGTCACCATCATCGGCGGGCAGGCTTATCCCATGCCGCTCATGCCGGGGAAGGAGGCCAGCAGCAGCTTTTTCGATGGCGTCATCGCCTCCTACACCCCCAGCCTGCCTGAGGTTGGTCTGGGATTGGGCGGGATTGCCCTGGCGCTGGCGATGACGGTCGTGGCACTGAAGGTGCTTCCGTTCCTGCCGAACAGCCTGTCCAACGCCGACGCTGACCCGCACTTCAAGCCCGAACCGGCCAAAACAGAACCTGCTGGGGCGTGATACGTCTTCGCCCCCAAGTTCACTGGCATTAACAATTCCATGGAATAAGCAATACCATGGAATAAGCGTCGCAGCGACTCCCCCTCCGTAAACCTCGTGGCTAACCATTTCCGGGAGATGGCCGCATGAACCGACTGTTGATTTCCGCCGCACACAAATCCTCCGGCAAGACCACACTCGCCATTGCACTGTGTGCGGCCCTGCGCCAACGCGGACTCACGGTTCAACCCTTCAAAAAAGGTCCTGATTACATCGACCCCATGTGGTTGTCACTGGCCACCGGTCGTGATTGCCATAATCTCGATTTCTTTCTCATGGACCGGGAGGAAATTCTTAATACTTTCTCCGCACGCTCCACCGGCGCGGACATATCGTTGATCGAGGGCAACAAGGGGCTGTACGATGGCCTGAGTCTTGACGGCAGCAACAGCAACGCGGCGCTGGCCACGTTGCTGCAAACTCCCGTGGTATTGGTCATTGATGCCCGCGGGATGACACGCGGCATCGCTCCGCTGATTTTGGGCTACCAGGCCTTCGACAAGGATATTCGTATTGCTGGTGTCATTCTCAACCAACTCGGCGGCTCCCGGCACGAGGCCAAGCTGCGCGCGGTCATCGAGCATTACACGGACATCCCGGTGCTCGGGGCCGTGCATCATGATGAGCGCCTCACCATCGTCGAACGACATCTGGGCCTGATACCCAGCAATGAAGCGGCAGCGGCGCAGGTCAAAATAGGCGCCATTGCCTCGCGGGTTGCGGAATCCGTGGATCTTGACCGACTGCTGGCCATCGCAGCGAGCGTGCCCGCACTCCCGCCCAGCAGCCAATGCGGCTTGCCAAACGTTGCCATGATTCCTCCTGATGTGCGGATCGGGATTGCGCGGGATGCTGCCTTTGCTTTCTATTACCCGGGTGACCTTGAAGCCTTGCGGGCCGCGGGCGCGGAACTCGTGCCGGTAAACCTGCTGACAGATTCCGAATTGCCAAAGCTGGATGCCCTGCTCATCGGCGGTGGGTTTCCGGAGGTTTTTATGGAACAACTTGAAGCCAATCAATCATTGCGGCATCTGGTCCGGCAAGCCATCGAAGCGGGAATGCCGGCATATGCCGAATGTGGTGGCCTGATGTACCTGGCGCGCAGTCTTACTTGGCGCGGTAAACGCTGTGAAATGGCGGGAGTCATCCCGGGTGATGTGGTGATGCATGACCGGCCCAAGGGGCGTGGTTATGTCGTGTTGTGTGAAACTGGCCGGGGACCGTGGCCGAGAACGGAACCGGGGAAATCACCGGCTGAGATCCGTGCGCATGAATTCCATTACTCCAGCCTGGAGAACCTGGCACCGGATACGGTATATGCCTATGACGTGCTGCGCGGAACCGGTATTGACGGCAAGCACGACGGAATCGTCTACAAAAACCTGTTTGCCTGCTATGCGCATCTGCGCGACCTGGAAAACAATCACTGGGCGAGCCGCTTCGTCGATTTCGTGCGACGCCTGCGCGCCGGCACGAAACGGAGACTCGCTCATTGAACGCCATACTGCGTCTCAACTTCATCAGGAGATTTCCATGATCAAGATTACTCCGGAAGCTGCCAAACAGGTCCGTCGCTCGGCGGAACAGAACAAAATAGAAAACATGTTCCTGCGCGTCGCCGTAAGGCGCGAGGACGATGGCAGCTTTGTCTACGGCATGGGATTTGACGAACAGGGCGAAGACGACTCCCATTTCGTCTCTGAGGGGATCGACGTACTTGTTTCCAATGCCAATAAGCCTCTCCTCGAGGGGGCGACGATCGATTTTGTCGAAATCAACCCGGGAGAGCGTCAGTTTATTTTTATCAATCCCAACGATCCAGCGCACAACGCATCGCCGACGTCCGGTGACCAGTTATGAGGGTCATCGGCGCTTTCGACGAATGAGCGTTTCCTGGGAGCGGGAATATCGCGCTGCGCCCCCCCACGCGCTTCCTACGGAATGTCCGGGAATAGCACTCTCTGGCTGGACGCCATTCGGCACGACAGCTAATCTAGCTACTTACTCTTCATTGGATTTCCGCCGCTTCCGGATGCGGCTAGCACATGAGCACTACTCCCGAATCGGCAGACTCTGGTGTTGCCCGGCCACCAACTTTGGTGATATCTCCCGCCGCTGACTGGCGGCGCAAGACCTACAGAATTTTTCTAAGGCGCCTGGCGTTGCCGTTTCTGGGACTGGCGCTGATTTTTGCCGGAATCGGCGGGGGATCATTCGCGATCATGGCCTTTCCCCCCCATGCCGAGGTGCTCTATCCGGTTGTGGTCCTGCTGGGACTGGTGGGCCTGGGGATTGTCTGGCTGATCATCACGCGCATACGTCGGGATCTGATGGAGCCCCTGTCGCACCTGCGGAACTGGTCGCTACGCATGCGCTCCGGCAATCTTTCAGCCCGTATTCCAGTCCCAGAGCGCGGTGAATTCCGCGAATTAGCACAGGACATAAACCGTCTCAGCGACGAACTGAAATCGCTGACCATGGATATGGACACGAACGTCCGCGCTCAGACCGTGCGCCTAGCACGCAAGACTCAATCTCTGGACATTCTTTACGACGTCGCTTCGAGTCTCAGCCAGCCTGGCGATATCGAGAAGCTGCTCGAAAGTTTTCTGGATACCTTCATCGAGCTGGTAGATGCCCGCGCTGCCACCGTGCGCATGCTCACCGACGATGGCCATACCCGCCTGGCCGCGAGCCGCGGTCTGGCGTCCGACGTAGTGGAAAAAGATCGCCTGATGGATACCAGCCTTTGCCAATGCGGTTGGGCCTCCAAGGAAGGCGGCATCCGAACTCAACGCGGCACGCACCCTTGCGCCAAGCTTCTGGGCGTGCCAATGCTCAATCGTGATTGCCAAGAGTTTGTCGTTGTCCCGGTCACCTACCAGGACCGGATAGTCGGCGTTTACAACCTGTTTCTGGACCGGCCCATGTCAGCGCTGGGTGAAGACATCCATGATTTGCTCAATAGCGTAGGAAAACATTTGGGACTCGCACTCGAGAAATCCAGACTTGACAATCAGGCGCGCCAGATTGCCATCATGGAAGAACGCAATATTATCGGCAATGAACTGCACGACTCACTGGCGCAGAACCTGGTCAGCATGCGTCTGCAGGTAAAAATGCTTGGTGAATCCCTGCACAAGAAAGAACTGCGCACGGCCCAGAGCGAGGTGCGCCATCTTAGGACCGCGATCGACGACGCGCATGTCAGTCTGCGCGAATTGCTGGCCACTTACCGGTTGAAAATCGATGAGCGCGGGCTGGTTCCGGCGGTGGCCGGGATGGTGGAACGTTTCACCCAGGAAACCGGCGTCAACGTTTATTTCCAGAATGAATGCCAGAAATTCGCCCTGACTCCGCTGCAGGAGAGTCAGGTTTTTCATATTGTCAAAGAGGCCTTGTCGAACATCCGCAAACACAGCCACGCCTGCAATGCACGTATTCTGCTCTCAAATGACAACCGCGGAAATTATACTTTGCTGATCGAGGATGATGGCGAAGGCATTGCGCCCGTCTCCGAGTCGCTGCCCGGCGAGCACATTGGGCTTTCTGTAATGCGTGAGCGGGCGGAACGGTTGCCAGGCGAACTCACCATCGAAAGCGAACCCGGCGAGGGCACCCGCATTGTGCTATCGTTCCCGGTTGCGCCGCATCAAAGCTCCGCGGCCAAATAACAGAATATATGGAGTCAGGATTGCGCGTTCTACTCATTGATGATCACGCCCTGGTCCGCAAGGGTCTTGAAGAATTGCTTCGCAGCCGAGGGGTGGAAGTTGTAGCCTCGGTAGGCAGCGGCGAGGAAGGCGTCAAACAAACCATCGCGCTGAAGCCCGACGTAGTGCTGCTGGATATCAAAATGCCCGGAATGAACGGCATCGAGACACTTGAAAAACTACGCGCCAGCAACGTCACGGTACCGATTCTCATGCTCACCATGAGCCGGGATGATGCCGATTTGCGCGCCGCCCTGCGCGGCGGTGCCGAAGGGTATCTGCTCAAGGACATGAATCCCGAAGACCTGGTGCCGGCTTTGGAGGCCACCCTGCGAGGGGACAATGTCGTCGCCAAGGAAATGGTCGGGACTCTGGCGCGCATCGTGCAGGGCCAGACCAACGAACCGCCTCACCGCTCCGCAGCGCCGCTGTCCGAGCTTACGCCGCGCGAACTGGAAATTCTGAGTCACGTCGCCGAAGGACAGAGCAACAAAATGATCGCTCGCGACCTCAGTATCACGGACGGAACTGTGAAACTCCACGTTAAAGCCATCCTGCGCAAACTCGGAGTGCACTCCCGCGTAGAGGCCGCGGTCATCGCGGTCGAACAGGGGCTCGGTCGCAAAAGGAAACAGGATAGCGACACCTAATTGGCGGCGGTCGGTTCGAACCAGCGCAGCCGGGTGTGGAGTTCTACCACGTCACCCACGATGATCAGCGTCGGTGCTTTCACTTTCGCCTTGGCCACGATACCCGGCAATGACTCTATGTTGCCTGTCAGCACGCGTTGGTTTCGCGTCGTGCCCTGCTGCACCAGTGCCGCCAAGGTGGTCGGACGCATGCCGTGTTGGATCAACTCCCGGCAGATGGTCTCGATGCCGTGCAAGCCCATGTAGAAAACGATGGTCTGACCCGGCTGGACCAGCGACTTCCAGTTTAGGTTCACGGTACCGTCCTGCAAATGCCCGGTCACGAAGACAACGGATTGGGCGTAATCTCGGTGCGTGAGCGGGATACCGGCATAGGAAGCACACCCGGCGGCGGCGGTGATCCCAGGAACGACCTGGAACGGAATCCCTTCGGCGGCCAACGTGTCAATTTCCTCGCCACCGCGACCAAAGATGAAAGGGTCGCCACCCTTGAGCCGCACGACGCGCTTGCCCATTTTCGCCAGCCGAACCAGCAGATGATTGATGTCTTCCTGTGGTAATGCATGATTGTCGCGCTCCTTGCCGGCATAAATTCGCTCGGCGTCACGCCGCACCAGTTCAAGCACTGCCGGTGATACCAACCGGTCATAGACGACCACGTCTGCCTCCTGCATGAGGCGCATGGCGCGGAACGTGAGTAAATCGGGGTCGCCTGGCCCACCGCCGACCAGATATACTTCGCCAATCGGGGGCTTGTTCCCGTCGGCCGTGTCAAGTTGCTCCTGCAATACCTTTTTCGCGGCCTTGTCCTGTCCGGAATAGGCCAATTCGGCAATGCGTCCCTGCAACACCTCTTCCCAGAACGCTCGGCGCCGGGACGGATTCTGGAACTTTTGTTTGACCTTGTCCCGAAATGCCGCCACCAGTTTGGCCAGACTTCCATAGCCGGCAGGAATCAGCGTCTCCAGTCGTGCACGAATCAGTCGAGCCAGAACAGGAGAACGTCCACCGGTGGAAACGGCGATCGTCACCGGAGAACGGTCAATGATGGAAGGCATGATGAACGTGCACAAATCAGGCTGATCCACAACGTTTACCGGAATGCCAAGAGTCTTGGCGGCTTCGGATACCCGGCGATTTACCGTAGCATCATTCGTCGCCGCGATAACCAATGCGCAATTCTCCAGCATCGACGGTTGAAACTCTTGCGAAATGTGTTTGACCTCCCCCTCGTCAACCCATCGCCGGAGTGTCTCGCCCAGTACCGGAGAATACACCGTGATATCAGCTCCGGCTTTCAGAAGGAGGGAAATCTTGCGCGAGGCCACTTCTCCTCCGCCAAACACGGCACAATCCCGTTGCTTGAGATTCAGGAAAATTGGAAGAAAATCCATGGGATGAATTATACCTGCAATCCGGTCAGGCAAGGTTGCCAACGACTATCCCGTCACGGATATCCGTAAAGAGGTATAGAACTAAGTCCGGGGAATTTGGCAGAGGGGATGAGGCAGAGCGTTCATGTACGTCCCGTGGACGTTTACGCCACCGAACGCCCGGTCAAGGATTGCCGGGATGGGTTTGAACAAAGACGTATGTATCGCCAGTGACGATGGACACGAATAAACATTTGGCGGAGAGGGAGGGATTCGAACCCCCGGAAGGTTGCCCTTCAACGGTTTTCAAGACCGCCGCCTTAAACCACTCGGCCACCTCTCCAGTTGATCATGGTGGTCAAAAGAATACCCTAAAGCGGAACTTCGGACTATCAGTTATTCACCTGTCGGAGCTGGTCTTCTCGATAACAGGAAATTCATGCTTGTCGAAGTGAAGATATGTCACGCGACTCGTAATGAGTTTCTGAATGGTATCCAGAGACAGCTGCATGGCCTCCGCCATTTGCTCTTTCGTGACATGCGGTGGCTTGATGTTACGGCGGTTACGCTCACCATAGCGTTGGAGGTTCCAAGTCACCCAAAGGGTCAGCAACAACCACATCACGAAGACAGTCAGACCGTAATTGACCAATTGTTTGGCGAAGGTCTCGTAACCCCCAAGTGTAATCATGCGATCGATAAATAGCGTAATGCCGAGATACCACAAACCCAGACTGAGCAATGGAGTCACCAGATAAGTCCATAGTCCCCAAAAAACCACAGTGATCATCAACTCCGCGACACGACGCGAAAAAACGATAAAGGGATGGTCGAGAAATAAATGGCGCTGGCTGGCGCCCGGTCGCGCCCAGACAAATAGTTCACGTAAACGTCTTTTTGGACTGCGCCAGACAGCGAATCGGGTCTTGCCGTACTTGTAGATTCCTTTTGGCACTGCCACGACGGTGGACGCGGCGCTGATAATCCAGTAAATGGCCGGGTACCAGATAGCCCAGAAAAGATAGCGTAACAATCCGCGTTTTTCATAGAAATTATCCAGTACAAGACCGATTGTGAACTGACACAGACAGGTAAATGCCAGAATGACGCCTGTCCAGCCGGGAATAAGCGTCTCCACGGTCATTTCATCAGGCCAGTATTCAGGGTAGTAGTTTGTGCCTATCCAACAAATAACTGTAAAGGCAAACGCGTAACACCACGCCACGGCAATCCAATAATCAATGTATACCGTCCACATCCGGCGGCTGTTCCAGGAGAATATTCTTTTCACATATTTCAAAGCGGCTTCCACGCCACCCTGAGCCCAGCGAACACGCTGCCGCCAAAGCGGGCGCAAGCTTTCCGGAACCAGGATCCACGTCAGCGCATGCGGTTCATAACGTATGTCCCAGTGATTGAGTTGCAGCTTCCAACTGATGTCGATGTCTTCCGTGACAGTGTTCGGGGACCAATAACCCACGGAATGTAGCGCAGCGCGTCGGAAACACGTGTTCACTCCTGAAATCGTAAAAATGCGCCCCAACTTGCGTTGTGTCCTCTTGATCATGCCGACGATGGCGGAGAATTCTCCTATCTGAATACGCGCAAGCAAGCTGGCGCGGTTGACGACGCGGGGATTTCCTGTCACGGCGCCGACGCGGGGACCATCGAGGAAATGCTGCATCATCCAATAGATGGCGTCCTTATCAAGTAACGCATCGGCATCAATGCACATCAAGAATTCGGATGAGCTCACCACAGCGCCTGCCTTGAGCGCCATGGCCTTGCCCATGTTTTTCGTAAGCGTTACCACGCGAAGACGTTCGATCTTGTCGGTCAGCTCCTCCAATATCTCGCCCGTGCGATCCGTGCTGCCGTCGTTAATCGCGATAATCTCAAAGTTAGGATAGCGGTTATAAGAAAGCTGGATCAAGGCATCGCGTATTACTACTTCTTCATTGTGACAAGGAACGAGGATGGCGACGCGTGGATAAACATCAAGTTTGGGCACCTCCCTCTCTTTTCGCTCCCGACGAATATAAAAGATGATGGCCCCCATCATCCAGAATATGGACATAAACAAAGGGTAGAAAAATACAAAAAAGAATATGAATTCCACCGCTATCTCGATTGGAGACGAATGGTGTGGGAAATCAATTCAGGGACAATCTGCATTAGAGGTGGCGAATCAGAAACGAAGTCATCATTGTCATATCCATAGTGCCAGGCGCCGGCCGAACGCAATATGCGCATAGCGGACGTCATCTTATTCACCGTCGTGT
>DATCZH010000162.1:0-2635 GCA_036526015.1 Sulfuricaulis sp. | reverse complement strand
AGCTTTACGCCCACGCGTGACTGCGGCATCATACGCCGCCTGTAAAATTCAATTAAGGATTGGCGTGGCAAAAGAAGAGCATATTGAAATGGAAGGAACGATCACCGAAACCCTTCCCAACACCTTGTTCCGGGTCAAACTCGACAACGGTCACGTGGTGACCGCGCACATCTCCGGCAAGATGCGCAAAAACTATATCCGCATCCTGACCGGTGATCGCGTTACCGTGCAGCTGACTCCTTACGATCTCACCAAGGGCCGAATCACCTTCCGCGCCCGCTAGTCTCTTAACGGATTGACAATAAAAAACGCCGGCGCATACCCACACGCCGGCGTTGTCGACGTGGCAACTATCGACGCAAGAATAACCCGCTGTTAGGCTGGGGTTTTATCTGTGGAAGGTATGAAGTTGAACGACAATCCCTTTTCATCCGCCGTCACTTTCACATGTCCACCCGAAGCGAGGCTGCCGAAGAGCAGCTCGTTGGCCAAGGGTTTTTTGACCTTTTCCTGAATCAGTCGCGACATGGGGCGCGCACCCATGGCCGGGTCGTGTCCGTGCTTGGCGAGCCAGGCGCGTGCGGCATTGTCCAGCTCAACAGTGACATGCTTGTCCGCCAGTTGCGCCTCGAGTTCAAGAATAAACTTGTCCACCACATGTCCGATGGTAACTTCGTCCAATGGCTTGAACTGGATGGTGGCGTCCATGCGATTGCGGAATTCCGGACTGAACAGGCGCTTGATTTCCTGCAGCTCGTCCCCGGCGTGGTTCTGCTTGGTGAAGCCGATGCTTGATCGGCTTAAGCGCTCGGCCCCCGCATTCGTCGTCATCACCAGAATGACATTACGAAAATCCGCCTTGCGCCCGTTGTTGTCCGTGAGCGTGCCGTGGTCCATGACCTGCAACAGTAGGTTGAACACATCTGGATGCGCCTTTTCTATTTCATCCAGCAGAAGCACGGAATGCGGGTGCTTCACGATGGCCTCGGTCAGCAGGCCGCCCTGATCGAATCCGACATAACCGGGTGGCGCGCCGATCAGGCGCGAGACGGTGTGCCGTTCCATGTATTCCGACATATCGAAACGGATGAGTTCAAGGCCCATGATACGCGCCAATTGCCGAGTGACCTCGGTCTTGCCCACCCCCGTGGGTCCGGCGAACAAGTAGGAGCCGACCGGTTTTTCCGGATGGCCCAGCCCAGAGCGCGACATCTTGATGGCCGTCGCCAGGGCCTCGATGGCGTCATCCTGGCCAAACACCACCATCTTGAGATCACGCTCGAGCGTCTTCAATGCCTCGCGATCCGAGGTCGAAACCGTCTTCGGCGGAATACGCGCAATCTTGGCGACGATATCCTCGATATCGTGCACGCCGATGGTTTTCTTGCGGCGGCTCGGCGGAAGCAGGTGCTGGCTGGCACCGGCCTCGTCGATCACGTCAATGGCCTTGTCAGGCAAATGCCGGTCATTGATGTAGCGATGCGCAAGCTCTACTGCACTGCGCAACGCCTGTTGCGTGTAACGCACACCGTGATGGTTTTCGAAGCGGTTCTTCAGACCGCGCAAGATCTCCACCGTCTCTTCGACCGAGGGTTCGGTAACGTCGATCTTCTGAAAGCGGCGTGACAGCGCCCGGTCCTTTTCGAATATGTTGCGATACTCCTGGTACGTCGTCGAGCCGATGCATTTCAAGTCACCCGACGCCAGTACTGGCTTCAGGAGGTTCGAGGCATCCATAGCGCCGCCCGAGGCGGCCCCCGCACCAATGATGGTGTGAATCTCGTCGATGAACAGGATCGTATTGTCCTGTTTCTTGAGTTGTAGCAACACCGCCTTCAGGCGCTTCTCGAAATCACCACGGTACTTTGTGCCGGCCAGCAGCGACCCCATGTCGAGCGCATAGATGGTGCTGTGCTGGAGCACATCCGGCACTTCGCTGTCCACGATTTTCTTGGCCAGTCCCTCGGCGATCGCGGTTTTGCCCACGCCGGCCTCGCCAACGTACAGCGGGTTATTCTTGCGTCGGCGGCACAACACTTGGATGGTCCGCTCCACTTCCCGACTGCGTCCGATCAACGGGTCGATCTTTCCCACTCGCGCCTGTTCATTGAGGTTGATGCAGAAAACATCGAGTGGGCTTTTTTCAGTGCTGGCGCCCTCCTCGCTTTCCTCGGAAGCGGGAAGCTCGTTTTGATTCTCCCCCGGAACCTTGGAAATGCCGTGTGAAACGTAGTTCACCACGTCGAAGCGGCTGATGTTCTGCTTGTGCAGGAAATAAACAGCGTGCGATTCCTTTTCGCCGAAAATAGCGATCAGGACATTGGCGCCGGTAACCTCTTTCTTGCCCACGCCCTGAACGTGTAACACAGCACGCTGGATAACGCGCTGAAAACCAATGGTCGGTTGGGTATCGATCTTGCTCCCCGGGGCAAGCTTGGGCACATTTTCTTCAAGAAAAGCGTTCAGGCTGCGACGCAATTCCTCGATGTTGCCGCCGCAAGCGCGCAGCACGCGCGCGGCGGAAGGATTGTCGAGCAGTGCCGCCAGCAGATGCTCCACGGTAATGAACTCGTGGCGCTTTTCACGCGCGCCCTGGAATGCGCTGTTCAATGAAAACTCAAGTTCTTGCGACAAC
>DATCZH010000161.1:0-7071 GCA_036526015.1 Sulfuricaulis sp. | reverse complement strand
ACAGCCGCCAACAGATCGGTCTCGATCTGCCGCTTAAGGTGCTCGCTTGGGACGACGCCAAGGGCCAGACTTGGCTGACCTACGAAAATCCCAAGTCGATGACGCAACGGCATAACGTCAAGGAGCCGGCCGAGATCATTAAAAAGATGACCGGCGTGCTGGATGCCGTGACCAACGAAGCCGCGGGAAAATAAGCTTCCCTGACAACTGGATGAATGAAAAGAGAGTTATCTGGGCTCCAGCAATACCACGGCATGCGCAGCGATGCCCTCTTCCCGTCCGGCAAAACCTAATTTTTCCGTGGTGGTGGCCTTGATGTTCACGCGCTCCGGCGTGATGCCGAGATCCGCAGCAATGTTCTGAATCATCTGCGGCAGATGCGGGGTTATGCATGGGGCCTGGGCCACAAGCGTACTGTCGATGTTGACGACCTCTAACCCGAGCTCGGATATTGCTCCTTTTACACTGCGCAGCAGCTTGCGGCTGTCGATGTTTTTATATTGTGGGTCGGAGTCGGGGAAATGCCGACCGATGTCGCCTAGACCGGCGGCGCCGAGGCAGGCATCGCAAATCGCGTGGATCAAAACATCGGCGTCGGAATGGCCCTGCAACCCTTTACTATGCGGGATTTTAACGCCACCGAGAATCAGGTCGCGTCCGATGACCAGTGGATGCACGTCGTAACCGTGACCAATACGCATCAAGCTTTTTCCTGTTGTTGCTTCAGATAAAGTTCCGCCAATGCCAAGTCCTCCGCCAGTGTGATTTTGATATTGTCGTTGTGACAAGCGATGACACGCGGATGTCCGCCGGAGGCTTCGATCGCTGAGGCTTCATCGGTTATTTCCGTGCCTGACTCCATGACCCATTCCAATGCCTGCGTGAGTTTGTTTATCTGGAACATCTGCGGCGTGGCGGCGCGCCACAAGCCTTCGCGGCTGACGGTTTCCGTCACCCGTCCCGCATTATCTACGCGCTTGACCGTGTCGGCGACGGGAAAAGCCAGCAGACCGCCCTCCTCGCCCCCAGTCACGGCAGAGATCAGTTTATCAATGTCCTCGTGGCGTACGCACGGTCGTACAGCATCATGAACCAGCACCCAGTCATTGGCTCTGGCGTTCTTTGCCAGCATCCTGAGTCCATTCAGCACCGTATGCGCACGGGACTTGCCACCCTCGCTGGTACCGAGAAATGTTGGCAGACGTTCGAGTTCGGGAGTCAATTTTTGCCACTGCGGGTCGTTCGCTGCAATACCTGCGAATACACCCTGAATTTGCTTATGCAAGCACAAGCGTTCTAGCGTGTGCAGTATGACGGGGCGTCCGAGAAGCGGGAGATACTGCTTGGGAACAAGAGATTGCATCCGCCGGCCCTGACCGCCTGCGGGGATAAAGGCCCAGATTCCGTCGGCGCTGGACAAGAATGTCGCTCTACTGCGTTCGTCTGGGTATTGCGCGAATTACGGCCTGTATGATTTCAGGCGCGCTCTTCGATATAACTTAGGATGCGATCTCTGGCAGCGTCCGGGGGGATTCCCTGCACTGCGGCAACTTCGCGCGCGAGATAGCTGTTCGCGGTTTCGAGCAGCATGGATTCCTCGAACGACAGGCCGGATTGTTTTTTCCATCGGGTTAGATCGCGCACCACTTCGCCCAGTTCGAGGCAGGAGCCGGAGTTGATGCGCCGCTCGATGTCCTTGCAGCGTTCGGCCCAGTTCCCGCCGGTGACACGGCGCTTACCCTTGGCGGAAAGAATCTTAAACAGTTCCTTGAGTTTTTTCCCGTCCAGTAACGGGCGGATGCCGCTTTTCTCGAGATTGGATTTCGGCACCTTGACGGTCATCTGGGTGTCCTGGATGCGGATGACGAAACAAGACTCGATCTGGCCGGAAAGATAGATGTCTTCGATTGCTAAGATGACGCCAACACCTGCGGAAGGATAAAAAACCGTTTCACCAACCTTAAAGCGCGGACGCTTTGTCGCCATTCAGGCATCCTCCTGGATTGAGATAAAGCCGTTACTTAGGGACAAGTATTGTTAAGCTGGATTAAATTATGCCTGTAACTCCCTCGCCTGACAAGACTTTTGATAATTAGAACGGGGGACCCTAGCAAAGTCTTGAGGTAGAATACCCCGCCTTACGGTCTAACCCACGGACTGCCAGATTGTCCACCCAAGAGAAAAGTCACCTGGAATCGCCTCTCAACCCCAGACTGCCCGCAAAAAACGGGGACAGGATTGCCTGGCGAGGATTGGCCGGAAGCGGGCGCGGGCTAGCCATTGCCTCGGCGGCAGAGACCCACAATGGGCCAATGCTGATCATCACGGCCAACAGTTTCTCGGCTCAGCGGTTGGAAGACGAAATCCGCTTTTACGCCCCCAAGCTATCCATTCTCCCTTTTCCGGACTGGGAATGCCTTCCGTATGACGTTTTTTCCCCGCATCAGGACATCATTTCGCAACGCCTCGAAACGCTGCACCGTCTGCCGGATATGTCCCACGGGGTGGTGCTCGCGTCCGTCACGACGTTGCTCCATCGACTTCCTCCGCACGACTATGTCAGTGCACACAGCTTCCTGCTCCAGGTCGGCGACAAGCTTGAAATCCAGCGGCTGCGTGAAAAGCTGATACGCGCTAATTACCACAGCGTGTCGCAGGTAATGGAAGCCGGGGAATTTGCCGTGCGCGGCGGAATCATTGACGTGTACCCGACCGGGAGCCGTCAACCTTATCGCCTCGATCTCTTTGGCGATCAGGTGGAAAGCATTCGCGAGTTCGATGTTGCTACACAACGATCAGGCAATACGATCCGCGCCATCCGGCTCCTGCCGGGGCGCGAATATCCGCTAACGGAGGAATCCATCCAGCATTTTCGCAAAGCCTTCCGTGCACGGTTCGAAGGTGACCCGCAAAAGGTACCCCTGTACCGGGACATCACGAATGGTATTACCCCTTCGGGCGCAGAATATTACTTGTCGCTCTTTTTTTCCGATCTGGCAAGCATTTTTGACTATCTCCCGGTCACCACGCTGTCCTTGGTGGAAGCCGGCGTGGTGGAAACGGCCTCCAGATTCCAGCGCGAATCCGAGGAGCGTTACCGCGAGATGTCCCACGATCGCGAACGGCCGTTATTGCCACCGCCGGAGATATTCCTCGATACGGATAGTTTTTTTGCAAGACTGCATTCACTGCCTCAAATCGAAATTCTCGAACCGGACACACCAAGCGCTCTGTCCGATGAAGATGAAACTGCCATTGCCACAGTTTCTTTTGGCACGCGCCCGCCCGCCAATCTTCCGGTGGACCATAAATCCAGTTCACCCTATGCGGGATTATTCGATTACCTGAAACGCTACCGGGGAAGAATATTGATGGTCGCGGAATCGGCCGGCCGGCGGGAGACATTGAAAGGCCTCCTGCGGGAACACGGCCAGCCACCCGAAGAAGTTTCCGGATGGCGTGAATTTCTTGAAGGAAATACCCGGCTCGCCCTCACGGTGGCTGATCTTGAGAAAGGCCTGTTGCTGAGCGATCCGGATATCGCTGTCATCACGGAGGCACAGCTTTATGGCGAACGCGCGGCACAACGGCGCCGGCGGCGGCGGGCAGAACGTGAGCCGGAAGCGATTATCCGCAGTCTCGCGGAGCTGAAAATCGGCGATCCGGTGGTACACGAGGATCATGGCGTGGGACGGTATCTTGGGTTGCAGACGCTCGATATCGGTGATGGCCCCGGTGAATTCCTATCCCTGGAATACGCAGATGGCGACAAGCTGTATATCCCGGTACTGGCGTTACACCTGATCAGTCGATACACCGGGACTGACCCGGATAAAGCGCCGCTGCACAAACTCGGCGGCGAAGCCTGGGAAAAGGCCAGGCGCCGTGCGCTGGAAAAAGCCCATGACGCGGCCGCGGAATTACTGGAAATCTATGCCTTGCGTGCGGCACGTACAGGTTATGCCTTCCCGGCGCCGGATGAGCATTACCAGTCGTTCGCGAGCGCTTTTCCTTTCGAAGAAACACCGGATCAGGAACGCGCGATCAGCGAAGTGTTACAGGACATGCAAACTGCCAAACCCATGGACCGACTGGTTTGTGGTGACGTCGGTTTCGGAAAAACCGAAGTCGCCATGCGTGCCACTTTTCTCGCCGTCATGGGCAAGGCACAGGTAGTAGTCCTGGTGCCAACAACCCTGCTGGCGCAGCAGCATTTCAAGAATTTTAAAGACCGGTTTGCGGGATTACCGTTTCATATCGAACTGCTATCCCGGTTTCGAAGTCCAGCAGATCAGCGACAGGTGGTCGCTGGCCTCGCCAATGGGTCGGTGGATGTTGTCATCGGCACCCACCGTCTGTTGCAAGAGGACGTGCGCTTCAAGCGCCTGGAGCTGGTCATCATCGACGAAGAACATCGTTTCGGCGTGCGCCAGAAAGAGCGCCTGAAAAGACTGCGCAGCGAGGCTGATATTCTGGCCATGACCGCCACCCCCATCCCACGCACGCTGAACCTGTCGTTGTCAGGACTGCGAGACATTTCCCTCATCACCACGGCGCCGGAAGGCCGCCTGTCGGTCAAAACCTTCATCAGTGAAAAGAACCGTTCTGTCATCCGCGAGGCCTGCATGCGCGAGGTTCGCCGCGGGGGACAAGTGTATTACCTGCACAATGAAGTCCGCACCATCGACAAGGCCGCGCGGGAACTCCAAGAACTGCTGCCCGAGGCGGAAATCCGCATCGCCCATGGACAAATGCCGGAGCATGATCTCGAGCGAATCATGCTCGATTTCTATCACCAGCGCTTCAACGTGTTAGTGTGCTCGACAATCATTGAATCCGGCATTGACGTGCCGAGCGCCAATACCATCATCATCGAACGCGCGGACAAGTTTGGGCTGGCTCAGCTGCATCAGCTGCGTGGTCGCGTGGGGCGTTCTCATCACCGCGCCTACGCTTATCTGCTGGTCCCGGACCGTCGCGCACTCTCTGATGACGCGTGTAAGCGTCTTGAGGCCATCGAGTCGCTGGAGGAATTAGGGGCGGGATTTACGCTCGCCTCGCACGATCTCGAAATTCGCGGCGCGGGCGAGTTGCTGGGGGAAACCCAGAGCGGGATGATAGACGAGGTGGGATTTGCTCTCTACTCGGAACTTTTGAACCGTGCCGTAAAGTCATTGCAGGCTGGGCGCCTGCCAGATTCGGACATGTCCACACACAACGGCGCGGAGATCAACTTGCATGCACCAGCGCTTTTTCCCGAGAACTATTTACCCGATGTGCACATGAGGCTGGTGCTCTATAAACGTCTGTCCACTGTTACAGCTCCCGACGCCTTGCAGCAACTGAGAGAAGAAGTCATCGATCGCTTTGGCGTGCTTCCTGAATCGGCCGATTTATTATTCCGCGCGATGGAACTCAAGATACAGGCAACAATGTTCGGGGTGCGAAATATCGATGCAGGTCCACGCGGAGTGCGAATCGATTTCGTGGCGAAACCCGAAATTGACCCTGGATCGATTCTGCAGATGCTGCAATCCGCACCGCGCCGCTATAGGCTGGACGGCCCGAACCGGATTCGGATACTGGGAGACTTTCCGGACGTCAATACGCGCCTCACGGCGGTGAAGCGCTTCCTGGAGGAACTCACCCCTGAGGGAAGGAGTGCCGTTATCGGCTGACACAAATGATTTAAAGATCGGGGAACAGGGCTTCTTCGTATCCCAGCAGACGGATGTCGCGCAGACGAAAAGGATACAATATTCCATCGAGATGATCGCATTCGTGCTGCACCACGCGTGCGTGAAAGCCCGTAACCGTTCGGTCAATAGGCTTCCCCTGCTGATCGAATCCGGTGTAACGCAGATTCAGGTACCGGCTGACCAGACCACGCAGTCCCGGAACGCTGAGGCAACCTTCCCACCCGTCTTCCAATTCGTCGCCGATTGGCGTTAGCAAGGGATTCACCAGTACGGTCGTCGGCACCGGTTCCACCTGTGGATAGCGCGGATTTGCCTCGACACCGAAAATCACGACACGTTGTGAAACGCCGATTTGTGGCGCGGCCAAGCCTGCACCATTGAGTTCGGTCATGGTATCGAACATATCAGCGACGAGACAGTCGAGCTCTGGCGTGTTGAACTGCGTAACCGGCTCGGCCTTCTTGTACAACAACGGATCGCCCATTTTGAGCACACGTCTGACAGCCATTGATCATGCTCGATATTATTGAATGAATGCGTGATACTATAAAATAATTATTTCAAGGAAAATACCGTGTACCGTTTATTATTCTCGATTTTTCTGATGTTTCTGCCACTGACTACGCTGCAGGCAGCGCCTCCTACAACCAATACGTACGAAATTGAGGTAGTCGTATTTGAAAACCGGCTGACTGATCTGGAGGGAGGGGAAACCTGGTTTCAGACAGCGCCAGGATCCATTGTGGGGGAAAAGGATGAAATGCTCGTTGCAGGAGAGAAACTCCTGCCGGACTCTCCTTTATGGGAAGCCGCCGTCGCCTTAGAGAAAACCGGCCAACATCATGTCCTGACACATCTGCGCTGGCAGCAAAGTGCGGAGGCCAAGTCCGTATCCAAGCCGGTCAAGATCGCTAGTGAAAACGGTGAGCTGGGTGGCTCTCTTCGGTTTTACCTGAGCCGGTACTTGATCGTGGATTTGAACCTGAAACTGCGGGTTCCGCCAAGCGGCGGATTTTTTGGCGTGCTTGGGCAAGAAAAAGAGGACACAGTCTTTCAATTGAGTGAGCCTCGGCGCATCAAGGTTTCTGAAATTCACTATTTCGATCATCCGAAATTTGGCGCGTTGATACGCGTTTCGCCCGTTAAACCAATTGCTCAGCCCTGAACAATCAGGGGAATCACCTGCTCCAGGAGCGCGCGCACTGACCCCATGCCAGTTTCGAGGTTGGTTTCGATCTCCTTGATGCTGATGGTCTTTGTGGTCATACCGGCCGCCGGATTCACCACCAGCGCGATCGAGGCGTAACAAAGTTCCAGCTCGCGCGCGAGACCCGCCTCGGGCATACCAGTCATTCCGACGATATCTGCCCCC
>DATCZH010000160.1:0-3186 GCA_036526015.1 Sulfuricaulis sp. | reverse complement strand
GAGAATTTCCGGGTCGGCCGCTACGGTTTCTTGTCCCTTATTGGCCGCGGCTTTTTCCAGGTGGAGCAATTCGGTTTCCATGTTGGCCAGGCCCTCGAGGCTTTCCTCGAAGAAGGTCTGATGGAATTGGCGCATGTCGATGGCCATGATCCTATCCCAGGACTTTATTCACGATCGTCAGTAATTGTTCCGGATTGAAAGGTTTGACGATCCAACCGGTGGCACCGGCAACCTTTCCCTGCTGCCGTTTGGCCTCCTGCGACTCCGTGGTTAGCACGAGGATCGGGATGAACTTGTATTCCGCCTGTTCGCGCAGGGATTTGACCAGCGTAATACCGTCCATGTTGGGCATGTTAATGTCGGCGATTACCAAATCTACTTTTTTCCCCTGAAGGAGTTTGAGCGCCTCTTTCCCGTCGGATGCCTGAATCACCTCGTGTCCTACGCTGTTCAGCGTGAAGCTGATCATCTGGCGCATCGAAGCGGTATCGTCAACTGTCAGTATCGTTGCCATGGTATTTCTCCTTCAAAACAATTCCACAGCGGGTCCACTTCCCGAAGCGCCACGCAACTTGGGCTTTTTCTGGGTGTCCTCTGATTCTGGTTTGGCCTCGCCCCCGGTCGCAGAATCGTCACGCATACGTGACAGCCAGTTTTCGTTTCGAGGAAGATTTTTCAACAAGTTTTTGTCCAGGCTCACGGTTTCCTGCATCAGGTGGAACAACGTGCGGCGCAGGTCATCCATCGGCTCCAGCATGCCGCTGAGTTTCTGACTGGTGATGTCGTGGAATTGCAGCGACACCACGACATTCTGGACATCTTGAGCAATTTCTTTGCTGATCTCGTTGATGCGACTGACCGTCTCAGCCACCTCGCGGTTCTTGCCCTCAAGCGACTGAGTTAACGAAAGAACGTCATCCTTGATCGTCAGCGCATGCTCCATGTCGGCGGCGGACAGGGTGCGCATGTCACCGTAGGTCTTACTCAGACCGGTTCTCACTTCCTTCAAGTGGACGCGGATGCGGTCACTGAATTCATGTGAGCGCTTGCTGAGCCGGCGGACCTCGGAGGCCACCACCGAGAACCCGCGTCCGTGTTCGCCGACGCGCGCCGCTTCAATGTCTGCATTCAGCGCCAGCAGACTGGTCTGGTCCGCCAGCTTTTCCACGTCGAGCAGGAATCCGTCGATCGCCTGTGTACGATTCTGAACGCCGTCAAGCTCGCGCACCATGTTGACGGACAAGTCGGCAACACGCACGACTTCGTCCGCCATCTTGTTGAGGCGTTCGTCTGAAACCTGGATGAAGTCCTTCAAGGACTGGGGCGTGCCGTCGTTCGCGGCACCTTGCGTGCCTTCCAACAGTTCCATCGCCTGGCGCGCCTGGATGGTGGCTTTGTTAATCACCGCCTCGAAACTGCTGGCAATGGTATTGGCCGCTTGTTCAGTTTGTTTGATGACGTTCACGATCTCGCGACGCAGGACCAAGGCCGCTTCGCCGTAACGCTGTGCCACCTCGACCCAGCGGCGCATCAGGTCATCGAGGCGACGGCGCTGATTGTCCGCGGCCATGTTTTGCAGAACTTCGTCGACTTGCGGCATTTGTTCAATGTCCTTCGAATGCGCCATCAGTGCATCCACCTGCTCAAGGACATTGTTCGTTTCTTCCCCTTCCAGGGTTTCTTTGCTCTCGAGTGAGATATTTTCGCTTTCCTTGCGGGCAAAGAAGGCGAGTATCGTCAATGTAAGTACACCGCACATCCAGCTGCCCAGCGCCGCCCACCAGGGAACGAACGGAACCGTCCACGATAACGAGACAGTGATGCCAACAGCGGCCCACAGCCACCAGCGCGGCCAGGAAACCGGGGAAACCAGTGAGGCGGGAATGAAATTAAAAGGTCCGTTCATGATGTCATCCCAAGAATGGATTCAAGTCCGAGCACGCGCACGGCCTGCTGTAACACGGGAGACGGACTATGCCAGCTGAGCGTCAAACCACGTTCATGGGCGCTTCGGGCAAAACCGGCCAGCACTTGCAAGATGGCGGCATCGAGGCGTTCAACCCGGCTGCCGTCCACGACAACCGACTTGGCGGCGGTCAGCAAGGACCCGAGCCTTTCGTGAAGCACGCGGGCGTCCTGAATGCCGAGCGTTGCCTCCAGCGCCACGAGTGTGGCGTTGGCGGTTTGCTCGATGTGCACCGGGTCCATGCTATTAACCATGACGGCCCCTCCTGCGGGGTCTGCAGTCCGTGTCAATTTCAATCACCGGGGGGAGCCCGGGCATTTCACTTAACTACTCTTTAGTTATAGCAATAGCTGTGCCAGGGCTTAGGATTTCCCTGTATTAATCTCGGTTTTATGGGAAATGGCCGAGTGAGGGCGGCAGAAAAAGGCAGAAAATGGCCATTTTTAGCCCCTGCACCCATGCACGGAGGGCAACATTCAAAAATACCGGGGAACAATTGAAAACCACGAGAACAGCCTAGACCCTGTCCTTCTTCGGCAGGGACTGCGGAGACTGTCAGCCGCTAGCGCGGCATGTTGTCGAAAATGACCTTCTTTACCGCCCCGAGCTCGGCCCTGACCTTGTGTAGCGGTCCTGTGGACTGCTTGATGGCGGTGTCCGGGTCTTTGAGACCATGGCCGGTCAAAGTACATACTACCCGGCTGGCTTCCGGGATTCTGCCTGTCTTGATGTCGCGCAGTGCGCCGGCCAGGGAGGTGGCCGAAGCCGGCTCGCAAAACACTCCCTCTTTTTCGGCGAGCAGTTTCTGCGCGGTCAGGATTTCATCGTCGGTGCATTCAGCGAACCAGCCTCCGGATTCCTCTTTGACCTTCCAGGCCTGATCCCAGGACTGAGGATGTCCGATGCGGATGGCGGTAGCGACGGTTTCTGGGTTATCAACCATGGCACCGCGCAGGAAGGGTGCCGCTCCCGCTGCCTGGTAACCGACCATTTTAGGCCGGCTTTTTGACACGGCACCATTGGCAAAGGCGCACTGACCTTGGCAGAACGTGCAGGCGGCAGTAACGTTCTTGCCGGAAGCTGAGGAGTATTCGCAATAGCCGATCCAGTGCGCCGTGATGTTGCCGGCATTACCCACGGGCAGGCAGTGAAAATCAGGCGCAACACCGAGATCTTCGATGATCTCGAACGCCGCCGTTTTCTGACCCTGCAGACGGTAA
>DATCZH010000159.1:0-4358 GCA_036526015.1 Sulfuricaulis sp. | reverse complement strand
TTGCTTTTCAGTTTGTCCATGCCGAGCGCCGAACCGAGCACACCGCTGCCGGTATAAGGTATATCCAGAACCTCCAGTGCACCCTGAATCACCCCGTCTTCCCCCCAACGTCCGTGCAACATGATGAACGCCCGCTCGAACTTTTCGTCCTCCAGCCATCGCAAAGTGGACTTGTCGGCATCTACGCCGTGAGCGTCCACACCCTGACTTTTGAGCGCGGCGAGTACCGCATTTCCGCTTTTGAGCGAGACCTCACGTTCGGCGGAAGGTCCGCCCATCAGCACTGCCACCTTTCCGTAATCCTTGTGTTTCATCTCGGATCACCGATGACTCGAACTTCGGGCACCAGCGAGATGCCATGCAAGTTTTCCACCGTGGCCTGAATCCTCGCGATCAATCTTTCGATATCGGCTGCAGTCGCGCCTCCCTGATTGACGACGAAATTTGCGTGCAGCTCGGAAACGCAGGCCTTGCCCTCACAAGCTCCCTTTAACCCGCAAGCTTCAATCAGGCGAGCAGCGTGATCCCCGGGAGGATTTTTAAAAACTGATCCGGCATTCGCCAGTTGCGTCGGCTGGGTGGCACCGCGCTTGGTGAGCAAGGTCTTGATAAGTGTTTTACCGTTCACGGAATCCCCGCGCGCGAGTCGGAAATGCGCGGCCACAAACCATTCACCCTGTGGACCATCGACCTTACGGTAATCGATCTGATAATCCCCGGGACGCCGCGTGCGACGTTCTCCGCGACGGTCGATGGTTTCCACCGCTTCAACGATCTTCCAGGTTTCGCCCCCGAAGGCGCCTGCGTTCATGGCCAGCGCTCCACCAACCGTGCCGGGAATGCCGGCCAGGAATTCCGCGCCTGTCAGTCCTCGCTCGGCACAGAAGCGCGCCACCTTGGCGCCGGCCACGCCGGACTCGGCACGCACCACGGTATCGCCCAGAACACTCAGCCCGCTCAGGGCGCCGCTGGTGAGTATCACCGTCCCACGCACACCACCGTCCCGCACAAGCAGGTTGCTTCCGAGCCCGATCCAATGCACTGGTTCCTGTGACGGCAGCGTGGCGAGATAAGTCGCGAGATCGTCGATATCCGCGGGGATGTATAGCCGGTCCGCCGGTCCGCCGACACGCCAACTCGTATGACGCGACATAGGCTCGTTGACAAGCAGTTGGCCGCGCAGGTTTGTGCGTGAACTGGCCGGCATCATCCAGTTCTCCTCTTTTCCAGTAACTGCGTAAGTGTTGCGGCAACATTGCCGATCGAGCCCGCCCCCAGGGTGAGGAGCACATCATTCCCCTGCAGCACGTCATCCAGGGCCTGCGGAAGCGTGTTGACCTCTTCCAGGAAAATCGGATTGGTCTTGCCGCGCGCGCGGATGGCGCGGCACAACGCACGGCCGTCCGCCCCACTGATGGGCGACTCACCGGCGGCATAGACCTCGGTAATGATGAGCGCATCGATTTCAGCCAACACCACGCTGAAGTCGTCCAGCAGATCATGCGTGCGGGTGTAGCGGTGTGGCTGGAACACGACGACCAACCGGCGCGCCGGCCAGCTGGCACGCACGGCCGCGATGGTCGCAGCAATTTCGCGCGGGTGATGTGCGTAGTCGTCGACCAAGATCACATCACCGCCGTTGCGAGAGAAGCGGCCGTTGATTTGGAAGCGCCGTGCGATACCGCCAAAACCGGCGAGCGCACGTGTGATGGATGACTCTTTCACACCCAGCTCGTGGGCGATGGCGATGGCCGCGAGTGCGTTCAATACATTGTGTTGTCCTGGCTGATTCAACTCCACGTCGATCCAGTTTTTTTGACCGCGTCGCTCGACGGTGAAATGCATCCGGGTTTCCTGCTGGCGAATATTCACCGCGCGAAGATCAGCCGACGAAGCGATGCCATACGTCAGTACCGGACGATGCACCTGCGGAATAATCTCTCGCACGACCGGATCATCGTGGCAGAGAATAGCCAGGCCATAGAATGGAAGTTGTTGCAGAAAATCGATAAAGGCCTGCCTGAGCCGGCCGAAATCACCGCCGTAGGTGGCCATGTGATCGGCATCGATGTTGGTCACCACCGCCATGAAGGGGGAAAGGTGTAGAAACGAGGCATCGCTTTCATCGGCTTCCGCGACCAGGTACTGCCCGCGGCCGAGGCGCGCATGCGTGCCAGCGCTGTTGAGTCGACCGCCGATCACGAAGGTCGGGTCGAGCCCACCTTCGGCCAAGACGCTCGCTACCAGGCTGGTGGTCGTGGTCTTGCCGTGTGTCCCGGCGATGGCGATCCCGCGTTGCAGGCGCATCAACTCACCCAGCATCTCGGCGCGTGGAATCACCGGTATGTTGGCCTGCCGCGCCGCACGCACTTCGGAATTCTTTTCGTCCACGGCGGACGACATCACCACTACGTCCACCGCCTTGACCAGTTGTGGATCGTGACCGATGGCGACCTTGACGCCGAGGGATGTCAGATGCCGGGTATTGGGAGACTCGCGCACGTCCGAGCCGGATACCTCGAACTCAAGATTGTGCAGTACCTCGGCAATACCACACATGCCAACGCCGCCAATGCCGACAAAATGCACGCGTTTCACTCGGTCACGCATGGCGCGCCTCCATCAGCTCCAAACAAATATTTGCCACCGTTTCGGCGGCGTCCGTCACCGCCAGATGACGCGCGGCGCGCGCCAACTTGAGCACCAGCTCACGGTTGCCGGCAAAACCGCTAAGGAGCTCCCGCACGCGCGCCGGATTGAATTCTGCAGGGGGCACCAACACGGCCGCGTCGCGCTCGGACAGAAACTGCGCGTTCAAAGTTTGATGATCGTCCACGGCATAGAGATAAGGAACCAGAATGGCCGCGGAACCGGAGGCGGCTATTTCAGCAATCGTCATGGCCCCAGCGCGGCACAGCACCACATCCGCCCAAGCGTAGGCCTGTGCCATGTCGTCGATAAATTCTGTGACTTTGGCTGGCACGTCACCGTAAGCGCGCTGCACCGATTCCGTATGATGACGCCCGCATTGGTGCCATATCTCCAGCCTGACGAAAGCGGGCAATTCCTGAACGGACTCGGGGATAACTTCATTGAAGATCTTGGCACCCTGGCTGCCACCAACAATTAGCAACTTCAAGATTCCACGACGTGACGCCAGGCGCTCTTCCGGCGTCGCAATTGCGGCGATTTCGTCGCGCACCGGGTTGCCCACGGGGCGCGCCACGACATGCCGCCCGAACGCGTTGGGGAATCCACTCAGCACCCGGTCAGCGAGCGGCGCCAGCCACTTGTTGGTCATTCCCGGAATAGCGTTTTGTTCGTGGATCACCAGCGGTATCCCGAGCAAGGACGCCATCAATCCACCAGGACCCGCGACAAAGCCGCCCAAGGACAGCACGGCATCCGGTTTGCGACGGCGCAATACGCGGAAAGCCTGCGCCATGGCATACAGGAGCGTGAAGGGAAACAGCCACCAGCGCAGCAGGCCCTTGTGCCGTACGCCCTGGATCGTCAGCCACTCCATGTCGATCGCAAGCCCCGAGGCCGGCACCGCATGCGCCTCCAGTCCCCGGCGCGTGCCCAACCATACGACCTGCACGCGCTTCTCCAGCAACCGGCGCGCCACGGCCAGTCCCGGGAAAACGTGACCGCCGGTTCCGCCCGCCATGATCAGCATGCAACTCATCCTTTCCCCCAATCACCGGTAGACACTTCGCGGCCGATCAAGAGCAACAGACCCATGGCGATGCAGCTCGAAAGCATGCTGGACCCGCCGTAACTCACGAATGGCAATGTCAGCCCTTTGGTGGGTAACAGCCCCATGTTTACACCCATGTTGATCATGGCTTGGCAGCCAAGCAGCAGGCCGATGCCCTGTGCCAAGCGCGCGCTATATATCTGGCCTACAGCTTCGGCCTGACGCGCGATCACAAAGGCGCGCACGATAATGAGGCCGAACAACACCATGATCCCGAGCACAGCGACGAGCCCCAGTTCTTCGGCAAGCACCGCGAATACAAAGTCGGTGTGAGCCGCCGGGAGATAAAAGAGCTTTTGCACACTCGCGCCCAAGCCGGCTCCCAACCACTCGCCGCGACCGAAGGCGATCAGCGCCTGAACCAGTTGAAAACCGGTGTTGTAAGGATCGGCAAAGGGATTCATGAAACTGGTCGCCCGCGCCATGCGATACGGCGAAATGATCGTGAGAAACACCATGCCACCGACACCCACACTGAGTACCATAAAGAAGTGCCAAAAACGCACCCCGCCGAGGAACAGCATGGCAAACACTGTGACAGCAATTACCACCAGCGAACCCATATCGGGTTCCATCAATAGCAGGGCTCCAATGATCG
>DATCZH010000158.1:0-11940 GCA_036526015.1 Sulfuricaulis sp. | reverse complement strand
TCTTGCGCCAGATGCTGTAGATATGTTTCGGCCGGCCTGTCACCTCGGCGTGAATTCCGGAGTGGGTTAGCTCTTGAGACAATTCCTCGACGAATCGTGAGAGGTATGCCTCCCGATCCTGGCGGCTTTCGGCAATGGAGTTGGCGATTTGCCGATAGGTCTCGGGTTCGAGATAACGGAACGCCAGGTCCTCGAGTTCCCATTTCATTTGCCAGATGCCGAGGCGATTGGCCAGTGGCGCAAAGATGTCCATGGTCTCGCGTGCGATACGCTTGCGCCTGTCCTCCGGCAATGCTGCCAGCGTGCGCATGTTGTGCAGGCGATCGGCCAGCTTGATGAATACCACGCGCACGTCTTCGGCCATGGCCAGCAGCATCTTGCGCAAGTTCTCGGCTTGGGCATACTCGCGACGCGAGCCGGTGGGTTCACTCTGAAATTCCTGGATTACCTTCATCTTGCTCACGCCGTCAACGAGTCCGGCGATGGAGGCTCCGAATTCATTTTTCAGATCGTCCAGGGTGATGCCACTGTCCTCCACCACGTCATGCAGGATAGCCGCCGCGAGAGTTTCATGATCGAGACCGAGATCAGCGAGTATTCTGGTCACCGCCAGGGAATGCTGGACATAGGGCTCGCCCGAGACTCGACTCTGGCCCGCATGCGCGCGCTGCGCCAGAGCCAAGGCCCGGCGCAAGGTGTTTTTTTCCTGGTCGGGACGGTCGGCCGCGACGGTATTGAGCCACTCCTCGAAACCTTCTGTCCGGGACGGACTGGCGGTCGTTGTGACTTTTGTGGGATTAGCCATGGATCATCGTCTGCATGGGGTCGCGACAAAGTAATATAAATGCCTATACTTCTTTACAGGCATCATGATCACCTTCAACCGGGGGATTGTCCATTCCCGGTAGAGGCCAATTTGATTAATCCCATGCAAACCTTGAGTACCGTACTAGCACTGTTTGCCGCCATTTGTCTCACCGGTTTTGTTCCAGCCGGGCATGCACAGGTTCCCCGGACCGAAGCGGCGGTGGAAACCGTTCCCGAGGTCATTGATCCGGAGCTGCGCGTTCTTGTGAAACAGGCAGCGCTCGAGACCGACAGCTTTCATGATCGCTTCGACGGCGAGGTATGGCTCGCCGATATGTCGCAGCGTCTGGAGAAGCGCGTGCCCGATCACGGATTCAGGATCGAATTGCTCAAAAACGTGCACTACGAGGCCCGGCGTGCCGATCTGCCGCCGGAACTGGTGCTCGCCGTCATCGAGGTGGAAAGCAATTTCAGCCAGTACGCGATCTCCGTGGCCGGCGCGCGCGGACTGATGCAGGTTATGCCCTTCTGGCTCAGGGAGATAGGCAAACCCGGTGACAGCCTGTTCCGTATTCAAACCAACCTTCGGTTCGGCTGCACCATTCTGAAATATTATTTACAAAAGGAGAAAGGCAACTTGCACGCGGCACTCAAGCGTTACAACGGCACACGCGAGAGTAAATATTCCTTCAAAGTCGACAAGGCGCTCAGAACCCGCTGGTTCTCACAGTAACTCAGCCGCGCACGGAAAAACTGGCATGGGTTTCCGGCGCAGTTTCTTGTACCGTGACATTCTCAACGCGTGCATGCCGGGGTCCCCGCCACAACCACTGTTCCAGGCGTTTGAGCGCCGCCATCTCGCCACAGGCAACTGCTTCCACGCGACCATCGGGAAGATTGCGCACCCAACCCGTCAGCCCCAGATTGTTCGCCGTGTCTTGCGTGGACGACCGGAAGAACACTCCCTGCACTTGCCCGGAAACCAGGAATCGCTGACAGCAGCTCATGTTCAGGAGAGTGTCGTTATCCTTTTTTCGGTGCCTGAGGCTGCTTTTCCAGTTCGAGAATAAGATGTTCCGCCTGTTGTTGTGTGACGGGTCCGATTCGCTGCGCCATATACTTGCCTTCTGGTGAGAAAAAATAATACGTCGGGGTGCCGATGAACATAGTCTTGCTGAGTCGCATGGCGTCGTCCACCTCGCCGATGAGGTTGGGGAAATTCAGGCTTTGATCCTCGATGAACCCTTTGGCCTTGGCGCGGTTTTCGTAACCGTCGATCGACAGGCCGAGCACGGTAGCGTTTTTCTTCCGATTATCGTCATGGAAAAAGGTCATATGATGGATATCGCGCCGGCAGATGGGACAGTCGGCGGACCAGACCGCCACCACAGTCCATTTTCCCTGGCCGATGTATTCATTGACATTGTGCTCTTTGCCCTCCACGTCCTTGAGCCGCAAGTCTGGGCCGGCTGCCATCACCAACACCGGGATCATGAACAAAACTGCTAACCACCTACTGGTACGCTGAAACACAGAAACCTCCTGAAGATAAAGTTGTTAAATTATACGGGCGCGGATGCATTCCCGCGACGGCGTATCTATAATCAATCCGCCTGACCGATTGGAGTCCGCCATGAGCAAAAAATTCCGTTCCGAAAAAGACTCGTTGGGAGAATATCCGGTGCCGGCCGACGCCTGGTATGGGATACAGACGGCGCGAGCCGTGGAAAACTTCCCAATTTCCGGGCGGCGGCCAGATACTGACTTCATTATCGCCCATGTCCGCATTAAGCGCGCGGCCGCAGTAGTCAACCAGTCCGCCGGCGCCCTGGAAGGACGCCTGGCCAAGGCCATTCTCAAAGCGGCCGATGCGATCATTGGCGGTGAATACCACGAGGAATTCGTCGTGGACCGCTTTCAGGCCGGTGCCGGGACCTCGCACAACATGAACACCAACGAGGTTATCGCTAATCTCGCGAACGTCGCCCTGGGTGGAAAGAAAGGCGATTACAGACCGGTGCACCCCAACGACCACGTGAACATGGGTCAGAGCACCAACGACACCATACCGACGGCAATCCGCCTCGCCGCGCTCGCCAAACTTCCCAGGCTGCTCAAAGCCGTCAATGGCATGGCGAGCGCCTACGATAATATCGCGCAACGCGAGACAAAAACGGTCAAAAGCGGACGCACCCATCTGCAGGATGCGGTACCGACTACGCTCGGACGGGAATTCGCCGCTTACGCCTGGATCTTGCGCCGCAGTGCAAATCAAATCCGTGGAACCGTTCCCCTCTTGTGCCAGATTGGCCTGGGCGGTTCTGCGGCGGGTACCGGGCTTAATACCGTTCCCAAATACGCCGCGAGTGTCGCCAAAGAACTGGGAAAACTCACCGGCGAACCCATCCGTGTCGCCGACGATCTTGCGGCCCAGATGCAGTCCATGCACGATCTGCAGCAACTCTCCAATGCCATCCGCACGCTCACCCTGGAACTGACGCGCATTGCCAACGACATGCGCTTGCTGGCCTCCGGACCGCGCACCGGTTTCGCCGAAATCCAGCTTTTGGCAGTCCAACCTGGGTCTTCGATTATGCCGGGTAAGGTCAATCCGGTCATGTTCGAGATGCTTAACCAGGTGTGTTATCAGGTTCAAGGGCAGGACCACGCGATCGCCCTGATGTCGCAGGCGGGTCAGCTGGAACTCAATGTCATGATGCCGGCCTTGGGTTCGGCCCTCTTTGATGCCATGGACTGGATCTCTCAGGCCATGAATGCCGCGACCGACAAGGGGTTGCGTGGGATCAAAATCGATCGCGATCGCTGTCGCGAGCTGGCGCATACCAGCGTGGGCCTGGCTACCCTGCTCAACACCTCCATCGGCTACAGCGCCGCCGCCGAGGTCGCCAAGGAATCCGAGCGCAGCGGTAGGCCGGTGCGGGACATCGTCGCCGAAAAAGGCCTGATGAGCATCGCGGAATTCGATCGTCTGGTCGAACGCGCCGCGATCAACGGCAATATCACCCCGACCCGCCGCTGATTTCGCCTTGATGATCTGCGGGCGCTAAGCCTTTCGACTGATTGCCCGATGGAGAATTCCCGAAGTGGCATCTACACTTCAAAGAGGCCAATTCGACCCCAAATAGTTGATACTGAATGTCTCTGACGCTGGTTTTACCCACGCTAACGGCGCGCAGCGCCGATGATATCGAGCTGCAACCCCAAAAAGTAAAAAAGTGGCTCGAGGAACTGCCTCTGCTCAATATCTCCGAGACCGGCCGCAAGCTGCATTCCACGCTTTCGATTTACAACCGCGTCGACTTTGATAACAAACTGCGCCTGCAGATACTGGAACTGTTTCGTTACCCGGTGAGCCAACTTTCGCTGGAATTCACCAAGCAATACTCCGGATTGCCGCTGCCACTTTCCGAAAAGCACAAGAGCATCGCCGAACAGAACCGCCAGTTCCACATGGAAATGGCGAATGGCTACAAGCGCATCGCCATGAACATGTCGACTACGATTGTGCAGGGCACGGAGGAACAGGCTTTCCTGGCATTGGCGATCCAGCGCGCGATTCGTTACCTGTGTTGTGAACTCGGGGTTACTTACCAAACGTATTCACCCTGTCCCCTAAATACCTGGAAGGAAATCCACGCGCTTTATGCGCTGGCGGAAACATCAGGCCTTGGCGAGATTGTCATTGTCGATGAGCTGAACAAGGCGGTGCCGAGGACCTGCGTGAACCACGCTTACAAGCAGGCTTTGTTGCTTCATTTTAGCGACCCCTATCACCTGCCACCCCGAATGATCGACTGGACGCATCAATATCTCGATCGCTGGGCGCCCTTGGCCCAGCTGACGGAGGCAAGCAGCTCCTATAATCCCACCTGCCAGTTTCTGATCGATTTGCATATCGATCACGCCGGCATCGCCTACACCGCCAGCGCCGTCCCGGAGGATCCGAAGCGCTACCGTCTCTTGAACACGATCGAGTTGGCGCGCCAGGTCCACGCCCAGTTGACTCTCCTCGTCAACGGCGAAATGCCGCCTGCTGAGGGTTTACCGGAAAACTTTTTCCGTGAATGCGGTCAGGATCTGCTTCGGCGGCTGGTCAATGATTGGGGCGTGAATCCGCAACGAACTTTTCACCGCACCAAGAAGGTTAGACACCGGGTGGAAATCGCCATTGGCATGGACCGGATCAATTATTGGATGAATGGCGGAAAAAAATTCGTCGTCAGCTCAACCTTCGTGGGCCCCGTTCCGCAGCGCACCGTGCTCGCCTCGGAGGGGTTCAAACATAAGGACGTCCAAATTCCCGGACGAGAATTGTCCATTTGGGATGTCGAGGATGAAGGCGCCGGTGGGCTTTCACTTTCAATTAGAGGAAAAATCCAACTTCATATTCAGGTCGGCGATATCCTGATCACCCGCACATCCGGCGAAAGCAACGCATGGACCTTGGGAGTCATCCGTTGGGTACGCAGCACCGGAATCTCGCACATCGAGATTGGCATCCAGCATCTCGCTCCCAGCGCTAACCCGGTGGTCATCAAGACCGTGAATGAGAATGGCCAGGAGAGCGATTTCCTGCCGGCACTGTTGCTCCCGGAGATCAAGCCGCTTAAGCAGACGCAAACCCTGGTCACGCACCGCGGCGTGTTCAAGCCGGAACTCAGTGTTTTCATGGACAACGGATACCGACTTTACCGGATTACCCCCACCCGCCTCATCGAAGCCAGTCAGGCCTTCGAGCAATTCAGTTTCGAAATCCTGAACGCGTGAGCCTGGTCAGGCCGGTCGGCGTCGGCGCCACTCACGCACCGCTTGCGGTCGGCGCCATTCTGGAAGGGTCGCCGTGACCACTGCCCCCAGCAGGATGATGGTCCACGACAAGTAGACCCAGACCAGAAATACCGGCAGCGCCGCCACCGCCCCATAGAGAGCCGTGTAGTTCGTGAAGTGCGTCACGTAAAAAGCGAAACCGCGTTTGGCGACTTCGAACAGCAGCGTGGTTAGAAAACTTCCGATCAAACCATGTCGCCACCGTACTCGGTAATTCGGCACGACGACATAGAGTAGCCAGAATGCCAGCCATTCGAAGATGACAGGGGCCGCCGCCAGTAGAAAAATCTTCAGTTCGCCCAACTTCGCATGGCGGGAAAACAGCGGCATAGAAAATAGGTATGAGGTCGACGACAGGCTGATCCCCATCAGCACTGGACCCAGCACCAGCAGTACCCCATAACTCAGGTAGCGATGCAGGCGCCGTCGGGTCTGCGGCACGTGCCAAATGTCATTGAATACGCGTTCGATGGTGGCCATGACCATGAGCGAGGTCAGGGTGAGCAGCAGCAGGCCCCAGGCGGTAAGTTTGCCGGCATTGGCAGCGAATTCCTGAATATAGCGGCTTACCGCTTCGCCCGTGGCCGGGACAAAATTGCCATAAAAGAATCCTAGCGTCATTCGCATCCACGACTGAAAAATTTCAAAATGGGAAAACAGTGCGAACGTGACGGCTGTCATCGGCACCATTGCCAGCAACGTGGTAAAGGAAAGTGATCCAGCCACACGCAGGCAGCGGTCTTCGCGGAAGCGATGTACCACCCAGCGTGTCAATCGTGGAATGGCCCGGAAAAAGTTCATGCTCTTTATGTTAGTCGAATATCCGGCAGTGGCACTTGCCGACGGACGTGGCAGCGTTCAAAATCGTACAACCAACCTTTCTTCCTTGTCCCGGAGACTCTGTGTCCGTCACGATTTACCACAACCCCCGCTGCACGAAATCGCGCCAGACCCTGGCGTTGCTGGAAAAACACGGCATCCAGCCGAAAGTCATTGAATACCTCGTCACGCCTCCAACGGAGGTGGAACTCAAGCGACTCCTCAAACTTCTCGGGATTGCGCCACGGGAGCTGGTGCGTAAAAAGGAGAAGGAATATAAAAAGGCAAAGCTCGACGCGGATAATGTCACCGACGCGGAGATTATCCGTGCAATGGTTAAATACCCGCGCCTGATGGAACGGCCGATCGTGGTGACCGGCAACAAGGCCGCCTTGGGTCGTCCACCAGAAAGCGTGTTGAAAATCCTTTAGGCGATTTCGGTATTCACGCGGGTCGCCTCTTCGAGTTCGCGCAGGAAGGGAATCGTCACGCGCCGCTGCTCCGCCAGCGAGGCCTGGTCGATACGATCCAGCAGTTCAAACAGCGTATGCAGATCGCGTGGATAACGGTTGAGGATGTAGCGCGCCACCTCTTCCGGCATTTCGAAACCACGATGGTGCGCGCGCAGCCGCACGGCTTCCAGCTTCTCCGCATCACTCAGGGGCTGCATGGCATAAGTAGTGCCCCACGCGAGCCGGCTGACGAGATCGGGAAGCCGCAGACCAAGGCGATCCGGCGGCGCGCGAGCACCAATTACCAGCACGCCAGCGGCGGAGCGCATGCGTTCAGCGAGCGTGAACAACGCTGCTTCCCACTCAGGATGACAAGCCGTGCGTTCCACGTCATCCAGACAAACCAGAGACGCGGCTTCGACATCTTCCAGCAGTGACGGTGACAGTTGCATCACATCGGCGAGTGGAACATACACCAGCGCCAGCCCAAGTTCCTGGGCCAGCCGGCATGCCGCCTGCAACAGGTGAGACTTGCCCGAGCCCTCGGGACCCCACAGATACAGCATTGTTCCCGTAGCGCTCGATTGAGTGGCGGCTGTCACCACGGCGATACGCAGTTGTTCCAACACCTCCCGATTGGGCCCGGCCAAGAAGTTACTGAAGGACGACGCGTCCTTCAGTCGGAGGTTGAACGTAAGCTGATGACTCATGGCGAGGACCTCTTCACCGCGCGGCGTTTCCGGGCAGATTGACCGGTGGCCTGTCCGGGGGAGAAGTCGCGCAGATGGCGCAACCAGATTTTCAACACTGCCGCCGCCGGCAAGGCCAGGAGAATGCCGGTAAAACCGAAAAGCTGTCCACCTGCCATGACGGCGAAGATCACCGCCACCGGGTGCAACCCGATCCGGTTTCCCACCAGCTTAGGCGTGAGCCACAGGCTTTCGAGTATCTGTCCAGCGAGAAAAACGATACCCACGCCGAGCAGGATCATGGGATCCTGAAACTGCAGGTAGGCCGCGATCGCCGCCGACAACAAACCGAGGATGAAACCGAGATAAGGCACGAAGCTGACGAGACCCGCCACGATGCCGATGGGAAGTGCCAGATCCAGCCCCGCCAGCGTCAGGCCGACGGAATAAACCACCGCGAGCGAAGTCATGACCAACAACTGACCACGCAAAAAACTCCCCAGCACCTCGTCGCTTTCGCGTGCCAGCGCTGCCACCTGGTGGCGCCGCCGCGGCGGGAACAAGCTCAACACGCGTGCGAGCACCCCGTCCCAATCCAAGAGCAGGTAAAAGGTAACGACCGGGACCAGCAGTGCCGTCGCTAACCAGCCGATAATGCTCAAGCCCGAACGAGTGATATAAAGAAAAAAAGCGGTCACCCAGTCACCCACCTCGCGCCAATGCCCGAGCAACGTCTGGCGAAGCGCCGTGATGTCCAGCGATAACTCGATACCCAGCAGGGCCTGTAGTCGTGGGAGGGCGGTGTGTTGCAACCAGTCAAAATAAGACGGCGCTTTGGTGATGAAGGAAGTTATCTGTGCCTGTAGCGCGGGTATCAGGAAAAACAACAGCACTATCACGAGCAGCAGGAACAGCAGGAAGACCAGCGCCACCGCCAGCGGCCGCGGGAAGTGCCAACGTGCCAGACGATTCACCGCGGGATTGCCGAGATAGGCCAGAAGCGCACTGACCAGGAATGGCGTCAGAATCGGCGCGAGCAGGTATATCACCCAGGCCGCGCCCGCTACCAGGGCCAGCTGAAACAGAAGCCGGGTGTCAGTCATGGCGTTCCTTCACGAGTTCAACATCCTTCATCACCAGCCAGATCCAGAGATAGTGCACACCACTGACCACCGTGGACAACAGCACACCGTAAATCAGCGCCTCGACCAGCGGGGCGTACACCAGACCCAGCGCCTGCTGCCCCAAAATGAAGATGACCAGCGATATCTGGAGGAAGGTGTTGACCTTGCTCAGCCAACTGGGGTTCATATGCACCGGCCCGACCATCGAGGTGTAGACGAGATAACCACCCACGATCAGGAGATCGCGAAAAACCACAGTGAGCATGAGCCAGAATGGGATGTGGTTCAGCAGCACCAACATCACGTAACTGCACAACAGCAGGATCTTATCGGCAATCGGATCGAGGATGGAACCCAAACGGCTTTGGAAATGGAATCGCTTGGCAATGTAACCGTCTAGCCCGTCGGACACGCCGGCAATGACGAATACCGCCAGCGAGGCGGCATACTTTTCGTCCTTCAAGAACAGGATGAGCACCGGCACCAGGGCGATGCGAGCAATTGTAATCAGGTTAGGGAGCTGGGATAGGCTCAACATGGTTTCGTTCTCATGGCCAGAGTCTACCCGACCGTGCATTTTCAGCGCCAGCACGCGACGGATACCGCCACAACCCATTATAATGACAGCACGTAAGCAGCCGGACTACTTCCATCAGGGCAGGTCCAGTCAATGGTGGACCCGTTTTTTTGCCTATGCGACTCCCTGAACCGGATTGCGGCCTCTGCGAGAGGTTTACGCCAACTCCGGCTCGCCCTACCATACGCATCCCTGACGAACTTCGGAGTCTGATTTGAACAAACCACGTGTTTCCCTCACCTACCGCGACGCCGGCGTGGATATCGATGCCGGAGATGCGCTGGTCGAGGCCATCCGGCCAATTGCGGGCGCAACCCGACGGCCCGGTGTGCTGGCGGGGGTAGGCGGCTTCGGAGCCATGTTCGAAATTCCCCCGGGCCAATACCGCGAGCCGGTACTGGTTTCAAGCACCGACGGGGTCGGCACCAAACTTAAGCTTGCCATCGAGCTTAAGCGTCACGACACCATCGGCATCGATTTAGTGGGGATGTGCGTGAACGATATTATCGTTCAAGGCGCCGAACCCCTTTACTTCCTCGACTATTTCGCCACAGGCAAGCTCGACATCCAGATCGCCCAGCAAGTGATTAAGGGTATCGGCGAAGGTTGCCGCCAGGCCGGCTGCGCGCTCGTGGGTGGCGAAACCGCCGAGATGCCTGGAATGTACAACGAAGGTGACTACGATCTCGCAGGTTTCACCGTAGGGGTCGTGGAAAAATCAAAGATCATCGACGGCTCGATGGTCAAGCCCAACGACACGCTCATCGGCATTGCCTCGAGCGGGCCGCATTCCAACGGTTACTCGCTTATTCGCAAAATAATCGATATGCATAAGGTCAAACTCGATCAAGCCCTGGACAAACGTGCCTTGGGAGAAATCCTGCTGGAACCCACGCGCATCTATGTCAAACCGCTGCTCGGGCTTCTGCGCGAGCTACCGGTGCATGCCGCGGCGCATATTACAGGCGGCGGATTGCCAGGCAATATACCGCGCGTCCTGCCCGTGGGTATGCGCGCTGTCATCGATGCTCGCGCCTGGAAACGTCCCGCCGTATTCGACTGGTTGCAGGAGATGGGCGGGGTCGAGGACTTCGAGATGTATCGTACTTTCAACTGCGGGCTCGGCATGGTGTTGGTGCTTGACGCGGGTGACGCCGAGAGGGCCTTGAAGCTCCTGACCGCGGCCGGAGAAACCGTGACCATCATCGGTCACGTCGAGACGCACTCGGAGGAAAATCAGGTCGTTATTCTCAATTAAACGGAGCGCCACGGCTCGAGACGAATTCTCTTTTGGCGATGGCGGTCGGGTGTTCCAGAAAGATATTCACCATATTGACTTTACCTCATTCATCAACTAATCAGTCCGCACCCAGACATGGCACGCCCCGGAATGGCGTGGTAATTCTGGTATCGGGTCGTGGAAGCAATCTGCAAGCTCTCATCAATGCGGTACGCAACGGGAAATTGCCGGCTGAAATACTTGCCGTCATCAGCAATGAATCCAGTGCGCCGGCTGTAGCCCGCGCACGCACGGCCGGGATCCCCGTGCACGTGATCAATCATCGCCACTACCCATCACGCGAGGAGTTTGATCGTGCGCTTATGCAGAAAATCGACACTTACCAGCCACGCTTGGTGGTGCTCGCTGGCTTTATGCGCATCCTGAGCGATGTTTTCATCGATCATTACCACGGACGCCTGATGAACATTCACCCTTCGCTGTTGCCGGCATTTCCCGGCCTTAACACTCATGCCCGCGTCCTGACCGGTGGCGCGAAATCCCATGGCGCCAGTGTGCATTTCGTCACACACGAGGTGGATGGCGGTCCGGTGATCATTCAAGCCTCGGTCCCGGTTTTGCCCGACGATACACCAGAAATCCTAGCCGAACGTGTGCTGGCCGAAGAACACCGGATATATCCCCTAGCGATTGAATGGTTTCTGGATAACCGGCTCTCGATAGATCAGGGCCGGGTGCTCCTCGATGGTCAACGGCGTCCGGAACAAGGCCTGGTCGAAAGGGATATTTCTCTCAATAAACCCGAAACTAGCTGATTTGCATTATTTCATGTACTTTTGCTGAGCTATCGAAGGGAATAAACCCACACGTCCTCCCGTCTCCTTAGTTAGGTTTCTAAACCGGAAATTACAGTTTACCGAATGGATGTCTTTCATTTTTTTGGCCGCAGCCGCGAATCCAAGGCAATACTAGAGCAGCATCGTCAGCGGCTTTATCGCATCGCCTACGCCTGGACACACAGCGCGGCGTTGGCCGATGACCTGGTGCAGGAAACCCTGGCGAAGGCCTTGCGAAAATCCAATCAGCTGCGCGATCCGAGCGCGGGGGATGCCTGGCTTTACAGCATTCTGGCCAATTGTTACCACGATCATTTCCGGCGCCAGCGCGCAACGGAAGAAGTCGATGAAAATACAATAATTCATGAATCCACCCCGGAGAAGGAGACTAGTGAGCAGGAAATCGTCCTCAAGGTGAGGACGGCCATCGCCAAATTAGCGGAGGGACAACGCCAGGTCGTCACCTTGGTGGACATCCAGGGACTCAGCTATATGGAAGTGGCCCAGATCCTGAATGTTCCGATCGGCACCGTCATGAGTCGCCTGTG
>DATCZH010000157.1:0-5379 GCA_036526015.1 Sulfuricaulis sp. | reverse complement strand
CCAGGCGGTTCTCGAGCATGTACGACACACCGGAAGGGACGCGCAAATTGTCCTCCAGCACGTACACCGTTCCGTCCTTGTCGCGAACCAGGTCCGAACCGCAGATATGCGCCCACACACCGCGTGACGGATTGATACCGATGCATTGTGGGCGGAAATTTTTCGATGATGCCAGAATTTCTTTGGGGAAGACCCCGTCACGCACGACTCGCTGATTGTGATAGAGGTCGTCAATGAACAGATTGAGGGCATGGACACGCTGCTTAAGTCCCGCTTCGATGCGCCGCCATTCGCTTGCCGCGATGATGCGCGGGATAATATCGAACGGCCAGGCGCGGTCGATGGAACCGCCTTCCTCCGAGTAGACCCGAAAAGTCACGCCCATAACGCGGATGGCTGCCTCCGACGCCTGCTTGCGCTCCTCGATATCGGCATCTTTGAGCGACCGGAGATATTCACACAAACGTCCGGCGGCCGGCCGCGGCTTGCCCGAGGCACGGATCAGCTCGTCGTGGAGCCCCTTGACTCGATAACCTCCCCAGCGAATTGCCATAACCGGTGTCTCTCAATTCCGTTAGTGATTGTGTTTGGTACAGAGCAAAGCCGATGCCAAGCAGCTAAAGTGATAGTAACATAGCGAAATTGCCGTAACGACTTGCCCCCGGGGGGAAAGCAAAGCCACCATGACGTACTGTCTCGCCATCAAGGTCAAAGAAGGTCTTGTGTTTGCCTCCGACTCGCGCACCAACGCAGGGGTCGATTACGTTTCCACCTACAGCAAGATGCACGTGTTCAACACGCCCGGTGACCGGCTGATCGTGCTCATTACCTCCGGCAACCTCGCCACCACCCAGGCGGTGATCAACGCCATCCAGCGTGACCTTGAAGACCCATCAGCGCAGACGAGTCTCAACACGATAAATTATCTCTTCGATGCCGCGCATTATGTCGGCCATCTCAGCCAGCGCATCCAGGCCTCGCATGGCAACCTGCTGAAGGAAAACGGCACGAGCATCGAGGCGCGGTTCATCCTCGGCGGGCAAATCCAGGGACGCGATCCGAATATTTATCTTATTTATCCAGAAGGCAATTACATCACCGCCTCGCCGGAAACTCCCTACCTGCAAATTGGCGAGACCAAGTACGGCAAACCGATACTTGATCGGATTATCCGCCCGGAAACCAGTCTGGAAGATGCCGCGCGCTGCGCATTGGTCTCGATCGATTCCACGATGCGCGCCAACATCTCGGTTGGCCCTCCCGTTGAACTGGCGATTTACGGACGCGACAATTTGTCGCTGAATCGGCGCTTGAGCTTCGACTACGGCACGCCGTTTTTCAGTAGTTTGCAGAAAAGCTGGAACAAGGGTTTACGCCGCGCGTTCGATCAGCTCCCCCGGTTCGACTGGGAATCCCCGAAAACCTAAATTGTCGCCGCCAGCACCCGGCGGTGCACGAATTGGAGTTTCTTGGCCGCGTTTTCCATTAACGCGAAGGGGTAAGCATCGGGCAGACCCATGCTGCGATTGAGTGAATTGAGCGCCAGCGTCAGTTGCGCCCAATCGTTGATCAAATCCTCGAACTTGGCGGGTGCCGCGTAGGGTGTGGCGGCGCGCTGCTCCACGGCGGGGCTCGCCGCCACCGGCGGCCGAAGAGTCCTCCCGCCAATAGCGAACCCATAATCATGGGCGGTTTCCAGCGTATCCACCATGTGCAGGTAATGCGCCCAGGTCTCGGCCCAGTCTTCCCAGGGGTGCGCGCTGGCATAAGCACTCACGTAGGATTTTTGCCAGTCAGGCAGAGGTCCCTCACTGTAGTAGCGGTTCAGGGCTTGCTCATAGTTGACGTGCTCGTCGCCGAACAGCTCTCGGAACGGAGTTTGCCACTCTGTATCACGGATGAGGTTATCCCAGTAATAATGTGCAATCTCGTGGCGGAAATGTCCTAGCAGTGTGCGGTACTGCTCACCCATTTTCTCCCGCATGACTTCGCGCGCGCTGGGGTCGGCCTCGGCGATGTTGATGGTGATGAGCCCGCTGCGGTGGCCGGTAAAGACGCTGTGACCGGCGGCGACATCGGCGAATTCGGTTTCGGCCACCGGGTCCTGCAGGAATTCAAACGCCAGTCCCTGCTGGAAATCGCGATTGCGTCCGACCACCGGCAGCCCTAAGTAAAACAACGTGTACATCAACCTACGCTTCGCCTGCTCAATACGCGCCCACAACACGCGGTTGCGCGGGTCGGTGAGATTCGGAATCAGCTGATTGAGACGGCAGGCGGGGCAGAACGGGTCAGGGTCATCTTCTGACACCATCCAGTTGCAGACACTTTCCACCCGGTAATTCCGGCACTGGCGCCATAACCGACCAGAGGAAGCGGGCGGCAACGCGCGCCAGCGGTCGTCATCGTGCTGCTCAATCGCGGCCAGCAAGAGCTGTTGCGGAAGAAATCCCAGTATGCGTCCGCAGGCGAGGCATATTGAACTCTCAAAGTAAATCGTGTTGCCGCAGACACAATGAAAATTGCGCATAATATCCGTTGGTCCTGATGTATCCCGTCAATTTAAGCGGGCGGATAGTCAGCGGCAAGCATTATTTGCCGCGCAGCTTACAGGAATCCAAAATTCCCGTGAATGCCGGCATCAAGCCGACCAAGCCAATATCGCCAGGCCGCCAGTGATCACCACGATGGCGACGATGCGCCTGCCAGCATGTTCGCGCTCCTTGAAGGCAACAACGGAAAGCAAACCGGCAATGACGATGCCCGCGTTGGTGAAGGCAACGGCATAGGCGGCAGAAAGATACTGCATGGCGAAAATTACGAGTCCGTACGCGTTGCCGATGAACAGTCCCGCCGGCAGCCAGCGCACCATGGGAGGCATCGACGGTGGACGCCAGCGGCCGAGGCGCACACGCTGTTCAACGCTGAGTGCAAAAAATGAAACAGTCAGATCGACACTCACCAGCCCCAATTGGGAACCATAAGTCGGCAGACTGGCAACCGCGAATTTATTGCTCAGGGAATACACGCTGGTGGCAAATGCTGCAATGATGGCCAGTACCACCGCGCGTTGAGTGTTACCATGGCGCGCATTGACGGCAAGAAAAAGCAGGCCCGCGACGGAAACGAGTATGCCCAGCCATCCCGCCGCCACGATGATTTCACCGAATAGCAGGTTGCTCCAGAGCGCAATCAGCAGCGGCGAGCTGCGCGCAATAGGGTAAACCAGCGCCACCGGCGCATGACGATAGGCGGCGCCCAACATCAGAAAATAAAGGCTGTTCGCGAGCGCCGAGATGACCAGCAGGCCGACCAGGCTTGACGACCAGCGGGCTTCGGTCGCCAATTCGTACAGCGACCACGGTCCGAGGATAATGAGGTATCCGACTAACGCCCACCAGAGAAAGCGAGTATCGGGATGGCTTGCCCGCGCGAGCAGGTTCCAGGCCACGTGCATCAGCACCGCCGCCGTAAGCGCCAGCGCCGCGGCGGTCATGCTAATCTTTCCCGCCGATTAACCTGAGAAATTCTTTCTCGTCCAACATGGGCACATTTAACTGGTGGGCCTTCTCGGCCTTGGCGCCCGGGTCTTCACCGACGACAACATAATCTGTTTTTTTCGACACGCTGTCGGTAACCTTGGCGCCATGCGCCTGAAGCTTGCGCCGGGCTTCGTCGCGGCTCATGGAGGCGAGTCCGCCGGTGAGCACAAAGATCTTCCCAGAAATTGGTGAATCTCTTTTCGCACGTAAGGCTTTGGGCCAGTGAACCCCAGCCTTCAGCAATTCGCGAATCACGGCGCGATTGTGTTTTTCGTGAAAGAAATGGGAAATATCTTCGGCCATTGCCGGACCAATGCCGTGAATGGCCTCCAGCGTCTCGCGGTTGGCGTCCATGATCAAATCGAGCGCGCCAAAATGATCCGCCAGCAATTGCGCCGTGGCCTCCCCCACTTGCGGGATGCCGAGCGCATGGAGAAATCGCGCGAGCGTGGTGGTTTTGCTATGTTCAATCTGATTCAACAGATTCTGCGCTGATTTCTCGGCCATGCGCTCAAGATCGGCCAGCTTATTTTTCTTGAGTCGGTAGATATCAGCCACGGTTTTCACCATGCCCTTATCCACCAGCTGCAGCACCAGCTTGTCGCCGAGACCTTCGATATCCATGGCATGGCGCGAGGCAAAATGCAGCAAGGCGCCCATGCGCTGCGCGGAACAGACCAACCCGCCCATGCAGCGATGGGCAGCTTCTTCCTCTTCGCGGATCACCTCAGACCTGCATACCGGACATATCTTCGGCATGTGCCACTTACGCGCACCGCGCGTGCGTTTGTCCTTGATCACGCCGACAACCTCGGGGATCACATCCCCCGCGCGGCGGATAATGACGGTATCCCCGATCCTTACATCCTTGCGCTCGACTTCGTCCTGATTGTGCAGTGTGGCGTGCGTCACCGTCACGCCACCGACTTGCACCGGTTTCAGTACCGCCACCGGCGTGATCACGCCGGTGCGCCCGACCGAGGCCATGATATCCTCGACTACCGTTGTTTCTTCCTTTGCCGGCAGTTTGTGCGCCACCGCCCAACGCGGCGCGCGTGCCGTGAAACCAAGGCGATCGCGCGCCGCCAAATCATCCACCTTGTACACGACACCATCGATTTCAAACGGCAATTTCTCCCGCTTGGCGAGGATGGTCTGGTAATACCGAAGACAAGCATCAAGCCCGCTCGCCGTTCGAAAATATTCAGAAACACGAAAACCCCAGTCTTTGAGATGCCTGATGACATCGGAATATCTCGGGCCTAACGGCTGGGACGTGGCGCCTAGACCCCACGGAATGAAGCTCAAGGGACGGGAGGCCGTGATGCGTGGATCAAGCTGTCGCAGGCTGCCGGCCGCGGCATTGCGCGGATTGGCAAAAATTTTTCCACCCTGTCGCATTTGTTCGGCGTTAAGCCGCTCGAAATCCTTCTTCGGAATCACCACCTCGCCACGCACTTCAATGATTTGCGGCCAATCCTCCCCTTGCAGATGCAGCGGAACGGTGCGGATGGTGCGCACGTTAGTCGTGACATCCTCGCCCGTAGCACCGTCGCCGCGCGTTCCGGCCTGAATCAGCACGCCCTTCTCGTAACGGAGGCTCACGGACGTGCCATCATATTTTGGCTCGGCGGTATAGGTCACCTCACCACCGGCGACAAGTCCCTTGCGAACGCGTTGGTCCCATTCCGCCACCTCTTCATCCGAGAAAGCGTTATCCATGGAAGTCATGGGAATGACATGCCGGACCTCGCCAAATTCTTCCAAGGGGGCGGCGCCCACCCGTTGGGTGGGCGAGTCGGGTGTGATCAGTTCGGGATGATTAGCTTCAATTTCC
>DATCZH010000156.1:0-16668 GCA_036526015.1 Sulfuricaulis sp. | reverse complement strand
TTGAATCGGGGGGTAGAGTCCTGCGCAAAGATATGCCGCTCCCCATTATCCATGCGCACCGTGATCAAGAACCGGGCATCTTGAAGCAGATTGTTATCAATTTTCTTTCCGGCGACGGACTGCTCGTCGCTGAATGATGATATTTTGACGTTTTCGATGACACCACATTTCTCACACTCCCGGGAAACCAGTTCTTCATCACTCAGGTATATCGAACTGGGGAGAAACCCGGTAGCAATACCGATTCCCAACAGAAGTAACAGCACTGCCGAGACGACAGCCAATTGTTTAAGTATATTGATTATTATTGGGTTGGGCATGGCAAGTTGTTCTTCTGTACGCGATAACGCTCAAAAAATCAGAATGTAAACATGCGGCCATTATACTTCGGGAAGATGTAGGAATTTCCCGCCGTTGACGGTGTTTACAAATATTTACAAACACATTTTTCTGTCTGGCGACAGTTCTACTGATTACAACGCTTTCGAGATATTTCTCCCGGATACCTGTAAACCCCGGAATATTTCACGGTTGTTAAAACCGGCCAGTCTAAGGATGTTTGCCGCAATGTATTTTTTTCTTGAAAGGTTGGTGTCCTTGTACTACTTATAATGGTGTAGAATTCGAATTTCGTAGCATGTTTGTTGTTTCAAGGAGACAAGGATGGCAACCCCAGAAGACAGCAAGAGCATACTCATACCCATCGTCGTCATGGCGTTGGCGGCGGCCGGTGGCGTGGCGGCAATCAAGACCGGTGTCATACCGAATCCATTTCAGCCGGCTGAAGAAACTGCCGCGACAGTGCAATCTACCGCGCCTGCCCCGAAAACTGCACCCACCCAAGGTACTGCTCCCGCCCAGGCGAATAAGCCAGTGACCGTCAAACCCAAAGTGGCCAAGGCTACGCCGGCCGTGTGCCGTGAATGCGGCGTGGTCGAATCCATTGAAAGCTTTACCGAAAAAGGCGAAGCCAGCGGAGGCGGCGCGGTCGCCGGTGGCGTGGTCGGTGGCATCGTCGGGCATCAGATTGGCAAAGGCCGCGGCAAAGATCTCGCTACGATCGCAGGCGCCGTCGGCGGCGCCATTGCCGGCCATGAGATCGAAAAGAACGTAAAAAAGGTCACGCGTTACCGCATTGCCCTGCGCATGGACGATGGGACGCGGCAGGTGCTCACGCTTAATGCCGCCAATAATGTGGCCGTGGGTGACAAGGTCAAGATCGTGGACGGGACGCTCGTCAGAAACTGATCAACGTCTCAAGATGCCAGTCATCATGCCCGCCTTAGCGGGCATGATTTTTTTTACTGTCGCATCCGTCAGACCTGTTGGTAAGCGAAATCCTGAAGCGCCTTCGTTAAAAAGCGTGTGGACCGGTGAAAAATTTCCTGTTGCGTTGAGAGGGCATGAAGTAGCAATATTAAAGGCACATTCGAAAACTTCTCCAGTTGTGCCCCTACCGAATCGACGCTATTCGTAACCAATGGGAGGCGCTGACATGCTGAAAAAATCCTTAATCGCGATCGCGCTGTCAGTAATGATGTTTTTGTCGCACATTCCATTGGCTTTCCCAGCCGAAATCGCCCTAAGCGTTGACAATAACCAGGTGCAACGCTGGAACCGGTTCGTAAATGGATTGTTGGCCGTGCACGAACTACAAAGCCAAGGGCGCAACCTCGAGAAGAAGGAACGAACCGGCGGCTACTCTGGATTGCCGAAATTTTATCGGGAGGTCGAGTATATCGACGCCGATTCGGGAAAGCTCTTGAGCCGCATCCGTCGCGAAAGCGCGAACCCCAACAATATCCACACGATCGAGGTGTTCTTCTACGATGATCAGGGCAGAGTCTCGCAGGATTTTTCGGCGTCTTATCTGGCGCGGTATCGCAACGCGCCGATACAGACACTGATCAATTTACATCACTACAACGGCGATCTTCACAGTTTCCGTCAGTTTGATGCCTCCGACAATCTTATCTATGAAGATTGTCAGGGTCAGTTTGCAGGTAAGCCGGTCGGACTATCACTCGAATACCACAAAATTGACGACGTCAAGTATGGGGCGGAAGGTCCGGAGGCTGCGACCGCTTACCAGGCCTGCTTTACCGGCGTGTCTGACACTGCCGGGATATACATCAATCCTCACCGCGTGGCGGAAAATTTCGAAGCCAAGAATTCTGCGCAATAAGATTGCCGCAAGGCGACCGGACATTAAGAGGCATACTGAGCCACACCATTTCCGAACGACCAGTTTTCCTTTTTAACTTCAACAAGGTTGATGAGCACATCATTCGGTTTCAAGCCAACCGCCTTCTGCAAACCCTCGGCAATGGTCATGTACAGCGACCTTTTCAATTCCACCGTACGCCCTTCATTCAAGGTTATCTGGATTACAACCAGTTCATCCGAGTGCTGGATATTCAGATACTCTGGGGAATAGAGGAAGTTTTCCCTGGAGTGCTCGCTGATGGTCTGGAAGCGATCCTGCGCCGGGCAGTTGATCGTCTGCACCATCGCCTGATGCACGATATCACCAATCTTGCGCCGGTACTCGGCGTTCTTGCCTTCCATCAAAGAAATTCGTACGAGCGGCATGGAGCCTCCGGAGGATATTGGATACCGTTTAACTCATTATTTGAAAGAATAAACATTATCTCGATTACACCATTATCGACATCTCACTCCCGTATTACTGCCAGCTTATCCACTCCTGACAAGGGTAACCACACCTCACCTGGCCTTCCCAGAATCTGCCGTACACGTGAAACACCGCTGGGAAGTGGTAACACTTTGAACGTCTCCGTCCTGGGGTCGAAGCGCACTATGGCATTGTTGCTGAAATCGGAAAGCCACACGATATCTTTCTTGTCCACATAAACGGCATACGTCTGCGGGTAGTCGCCGGGGAGCTTCCATTCGCGCCATTTTTTTGTTTTCGGGTTGTACATCGAAACCTGGCCGGAATTCCATTCACTTACCCAGATGCGGCTCTGGGAATCGGCCCACACGCGCCGTGCACCCTGGCCGGGTGTGGGCGGTTCAATCACCGTGGCTCGACCGGTCTTGGTGTCAATGCGCGCGATATGCGAGCCGGCAAGTGAAGCGTAATACACGCTCCCGTCCGGCGCAGTGCAAATGCCATACGGCCCGCGTCCACGCGGCGCGTCGAAGACTTCCACTTTTCCGCTCTTGGGGTTGAGGCGGCCATAATAACCGCGCTGGCCGGTGAACCAGAGGATGCCGTTGTTATCGAAAGTCGCAGTGTTGAGGTTGGCATTCGGCGCACCCTTTGGCAGCGGGAACACCTCCACCTTATCGGTTTTGGGGTCCACGCGGATGATGGCGTTGAGATCGCTGTCGGTGATCCATGGCGCGCCGTCAGGCCCGACGATCACGCCATGCGGGGTGGAATCCACGCCGAGCGGAATGTGCCGGGTCTTCCCCGTCTTGGGATCGAGCCAGCCGAGCGCGCCCGTGTGTTGTGCGGTATACCACACGCCGCCATCGCGGGCCGGGGCGACATCGTGGGGGTGCGAAAGCCTGGGTACGGGAAATTCCTGGATGACCGGATCCGCGGTCATCCCAGGTGCAGCGTACCCTGACATGCCCATCGCCAGAGCGAACAGGAACATTCTCCTTCGCATACACACCCCTCATCGGGCCAGATACAGTGATATTACGCCGTCTTTCGAAACGGACAAACAAATGCGGTGAGATCAGTCTGTGGCGGCGTATCGGAGAGCATGCTCAAGCTTCCCGGGGTCGATGGGAAATGCCAGGGTTTCGTAAATGGAATAATGGTTCATGAGGCGGGTAAGCTGATGTGCATGGTCTTTTTCGTAGAAAACGATCACCTTAGTTTTCGGCGAGCGTTGCACCACGGCCAGCAGCGATTCGAGGCTGCTGGTGCGGTCGCGGAAATCCGATTGGAAATTAAACTCGGCGACAATGACGTCTGGGCTGGATTTTTTAAGCGCTGCCAGTGCCTTGCGCACCGAAGCGACCATTTCGACGTCGTAGCCGGCCTGTCGGTAAATCGGCTTGAAATCAGGATAACCCCCAAGTTCAATGATGGAAAGCAGCTTACGCTTCGGCATGACTATCATGAACGCTGCTTCTTGGCCCGGGCAGTGGGGATAGCTTTCCAGGGATCATCCGGCCAAGGGTGTTTCGGATACTTTCCCTTTAATTCCTTCTTAACCTCCGGATAGGTTCGTTCCCAGAATCCACGCAGGTCCTGCGTCACCTGGATCGGCCGGGCAGCAGGTGACAGCAGGTGCAGCGTCACCGGGATCCTGCCCCAAGCCACGCGCGGCGTATCGGCGAGCCCGAACATTTCCTGCAGTTTCACCTTGAGCACCGGGGGTTCCCCTGGGACATATTCCAGTCGCCGATTCGATCCGCTCGGCACTTCAAGATGCGTGGGTGCAGCCTCTTCCAGTCGCCGGGCCGCCTCCCAATCCAGGCGTCCCCGGAGTATGGCTAACAAATCAATCCGCGCCAGATGTTCGCGCCTTGTGATGCCATCGAGATACGGCGGAAGCCAAATATCTAGTGTCGCCTCTAACGCCGCATCCGATACGTCCGGCCAGTTTTCTTCCGGCAGCCACTGGCGCAAGGAAAGCACGCGTGCCTGCCATTCACGCGCATCGCGTGTCCAGGGAAGCGCTTCAATCCCCAGGCGGCGCACGCCCTCGAGCATGGCAGTGCGTATTTTCTCCGGATCGCTTTTCTTCAGTGGCTTGCTTTCCAACACCAGTGCCCCGAATCGCTCTTCACGCTGCGCCATAACGTTTTGTTCGCGCACGTCCCAGCGGACAACATCTTCCCGGCGTATATTCGAGGCGAGATGTTTACGCAACAATTCCACCTTAAGCGGTGCGGCGGAATAAATCAGTCCTTCCGTTTCACCGGCATCGAGGCTGACGGCCACAATGCAGGGCTGGCGCAGGCGTATCTCTGACTCCATCAGGCGCGCGCCACGACCGGATGCCAGCAGGTATCGCGCCGCCCCCGGCGCACGTGCCAGCGCCACGCGATCCGGATAGGCCAATGCCAGCAACAATCCAGCATGTTCAAGGTCTCTGTTGGAAGCGGGCTTGGCGTGCGACAGCAGATGCTGGAATTGCTGCGCCGCCTGGTTCACGCGTGTGCAGGCATTGGGATCGGCCTGGTGCGATTGCGCGCCCGCACGTCCCTGCTGGCGAAACGCCCGCAGCGCTTCGATCCGCTGCGTGAAATCGGCTGAGCGGCGCGCCTCGCCCATGAAGATGTCGCGCTCCGAAATAAGTGCGGCGACATCGCAGGCCAATATACCGAGACCGAGCTTTTCAGCGGCAAACAGCATGTGCGACAGGCGCGGGTGCAGGGGCAGGCGCGCCATCGCCCGGCCAGTATCGGTCACGCGCCCGTCGCCATCGATCGCGTCCAGTTCCACCAACAACTCGCGCGCCTGAGAGAACGCAGCCTCGGGGGGCGGATCGAGCCAGCTAAGCGAATTCACATCACGCACACCCCATGCCGCCAGCTCGAGTGCGAGGGGTGCCAGATCCGCGCTGCGCATTTCCGGCAGGGTCTGGGGGATTAGGCCTTGTTGCGTCATCTCGCTCCAGAGCCGGTAACACACGCCCGGCGCAAGCCGGCCGGCACGCCCGGCGCGCTGCTCGCTCGAAGCGCGCGAGATGCGGACCGTGGTCAGCCGCGACAGACCCGAGCGTGGATCGAACTGCGGCACGCGCGCGAATCCACCATCTACCACGATGCGTATCCCCTCGATGGTCAGGCTGGTCTCGGCAATTGGAGTCGCCAGTACTACCTTGCGCCGGCCGGCGAATGGTTGAATGGCGCGATCCTGCATCTCCCACGGCAGGTCACCGTAAAGCGGAAAAACCTCAACTCGGTGCCCCAACCGGTTTTGCAACAGTTCCTGCGTGCGGCGGATTTCCCACGCCCCCGGGAGGAACGCGAGCACATCGCCTTCGTGCTGATCGAGCGCGCTGACAACATAATCACACATCATTGGCGCCAAGGGGCCTTCAGGATCGCGGGCCAAATAGTAGATATCCACTGGGTAACTCCGACCATGGCTCGTGATGATCGGCGCATCATTCAGGAGTTTCGATACCGACGCGCCATCGAGAGTGGCCGACATCACCAGGATTTTCAGGTCCTCGCGCAATGCCTTCTGGCTGTCGAGGCACAGCGCCAGCGCTAGGTCGGCGTGCAAATGGCGTTCATGGAATTCATCAAAAATAACGAGTCCGGTATTTTTGAGCTCAGGGTCGGTTTGCAGCCGGCGCGTGAGAATGCCCTCGGTGAGCACCTCGATACGGGTCATGGCCGAAACCTTGGCATCGAAACGGATGCGATACCCGACGGTCTGACCCGCGGTTTGGCCGAGGAGATAGGCCATGCGCGCGCAAGCCGCGCGCGCCGCCAACCGTCGCGGTTCCAGGATCAGGATCGAGCGACCGGCGAGCCAGGGTTCCTTCAACAGCGCGAGGGGAACGTGGGTGGTTTTGCCTGCTCCCGGCGGCGCCTGCAATACCACGGCCGCATGCCCGGCGAGGGCCTGGCAAAGCGATGGAAGGATTTCATCGACCGGGAGGCGTTCTCCGCTCATAGGGGGCGGTATCGGGACAGCGGCATCCTGACCAGAGAGGAAGGGAGGCAAGGCATGATCGGAATCTAGCATGGTCCATCATCGATCCGTCAAGGCAAGAGCGTACTCGTATCAGGTCTGACAGCGACTGGCGAAAACGACGGATGACCATTATTCTCCACACATCATGGATGTGTTACGCACGCTGCTGTCGGCGGACGGGGCCAAGCTCGGTTACCGACTGTGGCGCGAGGGCACAAAACCACGACGAGCCATCGTACTGCTGCACGGCATGGCCAGCAACATGACTCGCTGGTCTGAATTTGTCGAACAGACATCGCTGAAACACCACTGGGATATCCTGTGGCCAGACCTGCGCGGGCACGGCGAGTCCTTTGCCCGCGGCCGACTTAGCCTGGAAATGTGGTCGAGGGACTTGCAGTCCCTGCTGGATGTCGAACGCTGTAACAAAGCGCTGGTGATCGGGCACAGTCTCGGGGCGCAGGTCGCCATGCATTTTGCGGCGCAACACCCTGAGCGGGTGCAAGGGCTGGTGCTGATCGATCCGGTTTTTCACCAGACTCTACGAGGCACCTTGCGGGTAGCACGTATTCTGCGGCCCGCCCTCCAAGGAATCGTATCCATTGTTCTTTTCCTGAACCGTCTCGGGCTGCGCCGCCGTCGTGTTCCAGACCGTGATCTGAGAAAAATGGACGAGATCACGCGCGCAAAACTGCTCAAGGCCGGGAAACAGGAAGATATGATCGAACTCTATTCTTCGCCGTGGGAGGACCTGAAATTTTTTCCCATAGCGAGTTATCTGCAGGAACTGCTGGAGATCACCCGACCGCTCCCGCCATTTTCGCAAATCAATGCTCCAATCCTGGCATTGCTATCGTCGGGCATTACCTACACCGATCCGCAAACAACGCGTTCGATGCTTACCGAAAACCCTCACACCGAGATCGTGACGATCGAGGCTTATCACTGGCCATTGACGGAGAATCCGTTGCAGGTCCGGCAAGCCATCGAAGCGTGGTGCAAACGATTTTCGGAGTAATGCTATTTCCCTTCGCCCGACCAGTTGTATCCGCGAACGATGCCAGCCTGATCAAACTTGATTTGCAGAATTTTCAGTCTTGCATCCGGCATGTTGGGCAGTTGGCCTTCGCCGTAATAATAGGACCATTCGTCGAAGCGCTCGCCGCCGGTTTCCACCACCACGCCAACACCCGCCGGCGCCCCGAGCCAGCCTCGCACTTGCGACTGCGTGGTTACGCCACGCTGCACTTTCGATTCAAATACGCTCAGATCAAAATTCCTGCCGACCTGGACAGTGCTGCAGGCGCCGAGCAGGAACATCAGCGCTATGGCGAATGTGGTCTGGAGTAAACGGGATACAACGATCATAACAGCCTCCTTCCAGTCATATAGCAGGGCGAGCGAGCGCCGCGAGCAGGGCGATATTTATTGTCTTGGCAAGATTACCGAAATCACGTTAGCACCGCACGCATGCGACGACCAAGGTCTTGAACCGCCGGATCGATGGCGAAGATCAGGCAAGGAGTACCGCGACGATCCCCGTAATGAAGATCCCGTCGAAGGTCCCTGCCCCACCAATGGAGGCGAATGCCGTTCCCAACCGGCGAATGTCAGGCAACCGCAGGAGGTCGGCGCCAATAATGACGCCCAGCGTACCGGAGATATACGCCAGCGGCGCGCTGTTCTCGGCGTTAATCAGCAGCGAGAGAACCGCGGCGACAATCGGCGGGATGAAGATCGGCATTCCGATACCGAGGCCGGGAATAGGACGGCTGATCAGGCGGCTGACCACGATCACTGCCGCCGTGGCGCCCAACACTTGCGTCCATGGCAATGCTTGATGCAGCAGAAGGTAAATCGAGAAAGCGAGCGGGATGAGACATCCCCCCACATTGACGGCTATGAGTGTCTGACCGTGGAATTCGCGCCGCTGATAACGCAATAAACGCTTGAGCGGTGCGGGGGTTTCAGGAGGCGGTGGTGGCGCGAGCACGGCCGTCACCGAGGCAAGTGGAAGATTGATTGCACTGCCAAACAACGATGCGAACAGCAGTAGAAATGCCGAACCCGTGCTCAGTCCCAGCTTGTCGAAGGCGATCGTCAGCGCCCCGATCTGGACGATGGCCAGCAAAAACCCCAGGGCAAAGACAAAAGCCAGAAGCGGCAGGGGTGAATAGGGCAGGCGCATGTAAACGTGAGACGTAATCCGTGAGTCGTGATCCGTGATACGACTTACGTTTCACGAATCATGGCTTGCTGTTCACGAATCAGGGTTGAATCGCGATGAATATCTTCCGGCCTTGACGGTTGATCAACAACAAGGTGCTCCCTTTCTTTGAAAGTTTGCCGCTCAGCCGTTTGAAGTCACCAATATTTCGCACTGGCTGACGGTTGATTTCAAGAATGATGTCCCCTTCCTGCACTCCGGCCATCTCGGCAGCACTTCCCTGCTCCACACTGGCAATAATGACTCCTGACGTCCCGGGAGGCAGACGGAGTTGACGCGCAATTTCGGGCGTCAGATTGCGGACCTCAACGCCCGCCAGCGCGGTGTTCTTCCCATCGCCCTGGACCGTCTCGCCATCGGCCTGCGCAATATCTTTCGGTTGCTCGGTGATTTTTACCTCCACCGATACGGTTTTCTTTTCACGCAGCAGATTCACTTTCACCGTCCGGCCCACCGGTGTTTGCGCCACGGTATTGCGCAGGATGCTAGTGTTGTCCACGGTTTTGCCGTTGAAGGACGTGATGACGTCGCCGCTCTGGATGCCGGCCGCCGCGGCCGGGCTGTCGGCGATCACTTCGCCGACCAGGGCACCGCGCGCCTCCTTCAAGCCGAACTGTTTCGCCAGATCCGGCGTGACATCCTGAATGGATACCCCGAGCCAGCCGCGCACCACCTTGCCACCCTTGATCAGGCTGTCCATGACCACGCGCGTCATGTTGCTGGGCACGGCGAAACCGATCCCCATGTACCCGCCGGAACGCGAAAAGATAGCGGTGTTGATGCCCACCAGATGGCCGTGCACGTTCACCAGCGCGCCGCCTGAATTCCCGGGGTTGATGGCCGCGTCGGTCTGGATGAAATCCTCATAATCCGCGATGCCGACATTCGCCCGCCCTACGGCGCTGACGATGCCTTGCGTGACTGTCTGGTTGAGGCCGAAGGGATTGCCGATGGCGAGAACGTATTCGCCCACTTCGAGCTTGTCGGAATCGCCCCAAGGGACCGTTGGGAGGTCTTTGGCATTGATCTTAATCACGGCAATATCCGACTTTGGATCGGTGCCCACCACTTTGCCGGTAAATTCACGCCGGTCGTTCAGCAGCACCTTGATCTCGTCAGCCTTGGCTACGACGTGGTTGTTGGTGACAATGTAGCCGGAAGGATCCACGATCACGCCAGAGCCGAGACTGTTCTCGCGACGCTCACGGGGGATCTGGAAGCGGTGGAAAAATTCATCTCCGAAAAACTGGCGAAAGAACGGATCGTCCATGAAGGGGCCGGGCATCTGGCCACCCTGTTTCACCAGACGGGTGGTCGAGATATTTACCACCGCGGGCATCACCGCCTTCACGACAGGAACGAAATTGGGCGGTGTACCGCCTATGGCCGGTAACGGCGCAGTGGCAGCCGGAGCACTGATGGCGCTTGGCAATAAGTCCGTACGCGAACTGAAAACGATTCCGGCGATGACTCCGGTTACCAGGAATACACCGGCTATGATTCCCACCTTGAATGAACGTCTGTCTAAGGACATATAGAGCCTCCCGCGTGGCGGGTTATTTTATACATGAGCATGGATGGACGAAACCGGAATAAGTTCAGCCGGTAGCGCGATCCGGTTGTGCGGTTTTCTTCCCCGGGATGCGTTTCTGCCGGAAAACAAGCTCATCCCCCGCCACGTCGACCTCGATCACATCTTTCGGGCCGAATTTGCCCGCGAGGATCTCCTGCGCCAGCGGGTTTTCCACGTGGGTCTGGATCGCGCGTTTCAGCGGACGCGCGCCGAACACCGGGTCAAAGCCGGCCTCAGCCAGCTTGGCCAGGGCCTTGGCCGTGAGCTCGAGATCCATCTCGCGCGCCCTCAAACGATCGCGGAGATACTGCACCTGCAGCTCAGCGATGCGCGCCAACTGGCTGCGCCCCAGCGGATGGAACACGACGATGTCGTCGATGCGGTTGATGAATTCAGGACGGAAGTGTCCGGCCACGATATTCATGACTGTCTTCTTCATTTTGTCGTAATTTTCCTCTCCTGACAGTTCCTGAATGACATTTGATCCCAGGTTCGAGGTCATGACGATAACGGTATTGCGAAAATCGACGGTGTGGCCCTGGCCGTCGGTGAGGCGGCCATCGTCCAGCACCTGCAACAGCACGTTGAACACGTCCGGGTGCGCTTTTTCGACCTCGTCGAGCAGGATGACGGAATAGGGCTTGCGGCGTACGGCCTCGGTGAGATAACCGCCTTCCTCGTAACCGACATAGCCGGGCGGTGCGCCGATAAGACGCGCCACAGAATGCTTTTCCATGAACTCCGACATGTCGATGCGCACCATGGCCTCGTCGCTGTCGAACAGAAAATTCGCCAGCGCCCGAGTGAGTTCGGTCTTGCCCACGCCCGTCGGGCCGAGGAACAGGAACGATCCGTAGGGACGGCGCGGATCGGAAAGCCCGGCACGCGAGCGACGAATGGCGTTCGAGACCACGCGGATAGCCTCGTCCTGGCCGATCACGCGCTGATGCAACGCCTCTTCCATGCGCAACAGTTTTTCGCGTTCACCTTCCATCATGCGCGACACCGGTATCCCGGTCCAGCGGGAAACCACCTCGGCCACTTCATTTTCCGTGACGGCGTTGCGCAATAATTTACGTTCCTTGCCTTCGGCCGCCTGCGCCTCGATCAATTGCTTCTCGAGCTCGGGGATGCGTCCGTACTGCAATTCCGACATTCGCGCAAGATCGCCCGCGCGACGCGCAGTTTCGAATTCCAGGCGCGCACGGTCAAGGGCCTCCTTGATGTGCTGCGCACCCTGTACCGCGGCCTTCTCGGATTTCCATACCTCATCCAGATCCGAATATTCCTTTTCCAGTTTTTTGATTTCACCCTCGAGCATGGCCAGTCGCTGCTTCGAAGCCTCGTCAGATTCTTTTTTCAGGGCCTCACGCTCGATCTTGAGCTGGATGAGGCGGCGATCGAGACGGTCCATGGACTCCGGTTTGGAGTCAATTTCCATCCGTATGCGCGAGGCTGCCTCGTCCACCAGGTCGATGGCTTTGTCCGGCAGCTGCCGGTCGGTGATATAGCGGTGTGACAGCGTGGTGGCGGCAACGATCGCCGGGTCGGTGATGTCGACACCGTGATGCACTTCGTACTTTTCTTTCAGCCCGCGCAGGATAGCAACGGTGTCCTCCACCGTTGGTTCATCCACCAGTATTTTCTGGAAACGCCGTTCCAAGGCGGCATCCTTTTCCACATATTTGCGATATTCATCAAGTGTCGTCGCGCCAATGCAATGCAACTCTCCGCGTGCCAGCGCGGGCTTCAGCATATTGCCGGCGTCCATCGCGCCCTCTGCCTTGCCGGCGCCAACCATGGTGTGTAATTCGTCGATAAATAATATGATGCGGCCTTCCTGCTTGGATAGATCCTTGAGTACGGCCTTGAGGCGTTCCTCAAACTCGCCGCGATATTTTGCCCCGGCGATAAGCGCGCCCATGTCGAGCGCGAGCAGCCGTTTCTCCTTCAGGCCCTCCGGCACTTCCCCGTTGATAATGCGCTGAGCGAGTCCTTCCGCGATGGCCGTCTTACCGACGCCCGGTTCGCCGATGAGAACCGGGTTGTTCTTGGTGCGCCGTTGCAGGATCTGAATGACGCGACGGATCTCTTCGTCACGCCCGATCACCGGGTCAAGCTTGCCTTGCTCTGCGCGCTCGGTCATATCGATCGTATATTTTTCCAATGCCTGCCGGCCTTCCTCGGCGCTTGGGTTTTCCACCTTCTGTCCGCCCCGCATGGCTTCAATAGACTTTTCGATGCCGTTTTTGGAAATGCCCGCTTCCTTAAGCAGACGTCCGAACTCATCCTTGTCCTCAAGCGCAGCGAGCAGAAACAATTCGCTGGAGATGTATTGATCGCCGCGTTTCTGCGCGTATTTGTCCGTCAGATTGAGCAGGTTCGTAAGATTGTTGGATACATGCACTTCTCCGCCGGCGCCTTCCACGGCGGGCAGTCGATCGAGCATTTGGGAAAGTTTTGTGCGCAGGGCATTGACATTAACATCGCATTTGGCCAGCAGGCTGCGCGTGGTGCCGCCCTCCTGATCCAGCAGTGCAGTCAACAGATGCACTGGCTCGATAAACTGATGATCACGACCGAGCGCCAGGCTCTGCGCGTCTGCCAGCGCCTGCTGAAATTTGGTGGTCAGTTTGTCCATACGCACGGGATAAAAGCCCTCGATTCCTTAATCGCGTTCTGTTGTTTAACTGGGGCGAAATCCTCCCTTTTTCAAGGGTCAAAGCATATTTTCGTTTTCCTCCGGGAATTTTCCGCGATTCGCCTGTCGATGTGGATTTTGTTCCAGACGCTGCGCCTCTGACGAAGCCAGTTTATCCCACAAGGATTCAAGACATTCATCGGCGGTCTGTCTGTCACAGTGCAATGGAGCGAAACTTAATAGACAGGCACGACTGCGGATAAACACCGCCGCAACCGTCAAACCCTGGGCGCGCACCCCCTCGATACGCACCGGGTATATCGGCACGTCCGCCAGAGAAGCTAACAATAAAATCCCGCGTTTCAGCGGCATCGCCTCATGATGGTCGAGATGGATGTGGCCATGGGGAAACAGCGCAACGACTTCACCATGCTTGAGTGCCTTGCGCGCAGCCTCGAGCGCGCGTCGGGGGTTACGCGTACGCTCCACCGGGATGCAGCCGACCGCCCGAAATAACCACCGGAGCCACCAGCGGTCATATTGCTCACGTGCGATCAGAAAACGCAACGGCCGTGGACTGGCAGCGATAAGCAGCAGCGGATCGAGTCCGGAAACATGGTTGGAAGCTACGAGCGCCCCGCCGTCGGCTGGGAGATTCAGCGGTTCATGTACCAGTCTATGGTATCGGCGGCAGAGTATCCGGTTCAGGCCATCCAGCCGGTTGAGCCAACGGCTGCCCCAATCCGCGTGGTTGGCGACTTCACAGGCATGCAGCGTTCGCCGCCACAGCCACACGATCAGGACCAAGCCTGCGATCAATATCGAAAGTGTGATGCCGGACATGGGTGATCGTGGCCCGCGCTAACCCGGTAGCACCGCTGCCGCTCGTCCACGGCGTTCATTCACGGTCGCGAGCAATAACAGCCCGGCAATGAAAAACCCACACGTGGCTAACAGGGCCTGGCGATGATTGCCGTGCGTCAGATAAGTCACCAGACCGTAAACCAACGGCCCGATAACGGCCGCGAGCTTCCCGGCCAGCCCCCATAATCCGAAAAATTCTGCTGAGCGTGCGGTCGGGGAGAACTGGCCCACGAGCGCACGTCCGGCCGATTGGCTAGATCCCAGCGCCAACCCGACGAGATTGGCCACCACCCAAAAGCCGGCGCGGGTTTCGATGAAATAGGCAAGCACCAGTGCCGTTATCCAGATTACCAGCGTCGCGCCCAGCGTCCGCACTGAACCGAGACGATCTTGCACCAGGCCGAAAAGGAAGGCACCTACCGCGGCAGTGATATTTACAACGAGAATCAAAATAATGTTCTCTTGCATGCTGAAGCCCATGGTTTCCTGCGCATAAATTGCGGCTAGCACAACCACGGTATTAATGCCGCAATAGTACACGGCCAGTGTGACGAGGAAACGAAACAGGTCGCGATAATGCCGCGCGTGCGCAAGGGTATGACGTACGCGAGCAAAACCTATCTGGAAATAATTCTCACCCGGCGCCAGCGGTAGCGAGACAGCACGTTCGCGCAACCAGATGAACGTCGGCAATGCCGCAAGTGCAAACATTGTGGCCGTGATCCACATGGTCACCGGCACATATTCGTTAACAGTTTCCCCTTGCGACTGCGCCCACTGGATGTAGGCCAGACACAGTCCCAGAACCAGCAACCCGCCGAGATATCCGAGAGACCATCCATATCCCGAGATCCTCCCCATTTCATTCTGGTCGGCGATTTCTGGCAGAAACGCCGCAATGAAATTCTCGCCGCTGGCAAACATAAATGTTGCCAGGATCACGAAAACCATCCCTAGCACCATGTCCCCCGGTCCGACGAAGCCAAGTAGCACCGTAAAAAGCACGCATCCCACGGTGGTGAAGGCGAGAAATCTTTTTTTATGGGCGCCGTGATCGGCGATGGCCCCGAGCACCGGGGCGCTGACCAGGACCAGCATATTGGTGATGGCCATGGCCAGGGTCCAGAAGAGCGTGGCGGACCCGTCCAAGTCCCGGCCGGTGCTGGCTACGACACCGACAAAATACGCATTGAATACCGCCGTCAGCACGACCGTGGTGTAACCGGAATTGGCAAAATCGTACATTGCCCATGCCAGCACCTCGCGTCTTGGTACTGTCAGGGGGACCGGCAATACCTGTGGTTCGGCTCGGAGTTCAGTCACCAGTGTCAAATAATACGGCAAGACAAGCGGGTGTAGCGAGCAGGGCTACATTTCCATCCAGAAACCGTCATCTCGGTCCCGAATGTCCATGACAAGTCAGCGATTGGCGGAGACGGTAAGACGCGCGGGGGGCGACTGATTCATGATGAATTCGCGAACTATGCGCATGACTTCGGCACAGTGCTCATGATTGACGCGGTAATACACCTCTTTGCCGCGTTTTTCGCAGATCAGCAACTCGGCATTGCGCAGTATCTTCAGGTGGTGGGAAATCGCCGGTCGGCTGATCTTGAAAAGCCGTGCGATTTCATTGACGCAGATTTCCTCGCCGGGATCGAATAACAGCAGGATTTGCTGACGAGTCGTATCGCCGAGGGCAAAAAAGAACCGGGAATAGCGATCCCAGCCATCAGGCAGGTGGTTGGCATACTCCGGCTTCATGGAATGGCGCCCGATATGGGCTGAATAAGCTCCGAGGTTATGCAAATTCACAATCAGAATACTCCAGTAACTTATTATGTCAATATATTAATACTTAATGTTTTATTCATACTTATTCCTGACGATTTGGGTTATAGGACCAAAAAAACGAGAAAATGGCGAAACTTCCATGAGATCGCTCTGATGAATTCAATACCGGAGTGAACTGGTCGAACTGGTTATAATGCCCGACCCGGCAATAGTTGCTCCTAAGAAAACTGCTTGGTTTTAGATTAGAACCCCGAACGAATTCCATGGCGCTCACCCCCATCATTAAGCCGGCTCGCAGAAATAAACCAACACTTAAGCTGGCCATTCTTCTATCCCTGATTTACCTGTTCGGTACTGACGCGTGGGCGATGTCCGGTCAGGGCGCTTCGATCGCCTCCACCTTTCTGTGGCTAGCCGTACTTTTGATGCTGGCCAAGATCTCAGGGCTGATCGAGAAACTCGGCCAGACGGCCGTGCTCGGAGAATTGCTGATTGGCGTTGCTATCGGCAACCTATATCTGCTGGGAATCAATTTAGTCGAGCCGGCGAAGACAAACGAGATCATTGCCTTCATGGCCGAACTCGGTGTCGTCATCCTGCTGTTTCAGATTGGTCTCGAGTCGAGTCCCACCGAGATGCGCAAAGTTGGCGTGCCGGCGTTTCTGGTGGCCTGTATCGGAGTGGTAGTCCCATTTGCCACTGGAACTTATCTAGTCGGCCCGTGGCTGCTGCCGGGGCTTTCTGACAACGCCTATCTTTTCCTTGGCGCCACCCTGACCGCCACCTCGGTCGGCATCACGGCACGTGTATTCAGCGATCTCAACGTCCTCCACTCGCGCGAGGCTCAGATTGTCCTCGGGGCTGCCGTCATTGACGACGTACTCGGATTAATCATCCTGGCCGTGGTGTCCGCGGTGGTAAAAACCGGC
>DATCZH010000155.1:0-6406 GCA_036526015.1 Sulfuricaulis sp. | reverse complement strand
CGCGATCGAACCGGTAGGAGTCCGTCGGAACATTTAAGAAACCCAGCGTAAGCTGAGGGTCGGGCAGTCGGCTTTCGTAGACCACGCGCTCGGCCGCGGCCGCGGCGCCAGTGCGGTGGTGTTTCAGCCACGGGGCATTTTCCAGCGCAAGACGCTCGGCTTCAGACAGCGTTAACCCGGGGCTGGCCAGAACCGGGCTTATCCCGGCCAGCAGGGCGATCAGAATTCCCGCGAGGCGGGATGAAACGATACGAATGGACATATATCTCTCCTAACAGACATAGACTGAACAACACAGTGCACGAGCGCGCAGGAGAGATTTATATCAACAGAGTGAGATGCCGGATATGAAGCGGAGGTGCAGGAATATCGGGTGCGAGAAAATCATGCCGCTGATATCGGGCGGCATCGGATCGGATGATCGTTACGGGTAACGTCGTCAGCAAGACCGGTGCTACGGCAAAACTGCCGAAAGCGACGGTCAGCGGCGTGCCCGTCTGGGGAATCTGGCAATTGATCGCCGCCACCGGGCAGCACTCCGGGGCCACGACATGTTCCGTCCCGTTGTGTTTGGTGTGTACGGGGCACTGCTGAGAGCCGGGATTGTGATCAACTGTCTGTGCGGCGACGCACGGGGTGGCGGCGGCGATCAACCAAAGCGATCCCGCCAAGGCGAGTATTCCCTGCCCGAGAATTTTCAGCTTTTTTCGAAACCAACACAGCATGATTGACACTCTGGCCCGTATTCAAGAGGCGGTTTGCCTCATCCATTGACCCTTCCAAGTCGGTAAAGTTTATTCCCGTGAACAATATTTAGTTCTTGACCCCGGTCAATAATAGCCTATCTCCTCGGAGCAGGTCGTCCGGAATGGCCGGATCAGAAAGGGAGCAGGAGGCCGGGGCGGGCGGCAAGGACAAGCTCCCGGAAGCTTTGTTGAATACGGTCCAGCGCCGCCTGATTGTCCGCCTCGAAGCGGAATACCAGCACCGGGGTGGTGTTGGAGGCGCGCACCAGGCCGAAGCCGTCGGAGAAATCCGCGCGCAGGCCGTCAATGGTCGTGAGCTTCGCGTCCGGGAAATGTGCGCGCTCCACCAGTTCCTGGATCAGGGCAAAATGCTCGCCCTCGGAGAGCTTGAGATTCAATTCCGGCGTATTCAAAGTATTTGGCAGCGAGGCGAAGATCTCCTGTGTCGGGCGGGGGTCGCGCGATAGGAGCTCCAGCAGGCGCGCGCCGGTGTACAGGCCGTCGTCGAAACCGTACCAGCGTTCTTTAAAGAAGATATGCCCGCTCATTTCGCCCGCGAGCAATGCCCCGGTTTCCCGGAGTTTGGCCTTGATAAACGAGTGCCCCGTTTTCCACATGGTGGGCTTGCCGCCAGCCTTGCGTATTTCGGTATCCAATGTGCGCGAGCATTTCACGTCGTAGATGATTTCGCCGCCGGGATGACGCGAAAGCACGTCACGCGCGTACAGGATCATCTGGCGATCAGCCCAGATTACGTGGCCGTCCGGCGCGATGACGCCGAGGCGATCGCCATCGCCGTCGAAGGCCAAGCCGACGTCGTAACCGCCCTTTTTGATTTCAGCGATCAAATCTTCGAGATTTTCCGGCTTGCTCGGGTCGGGATGATGATTGGGAAAGGTGCCATCAATCTGGCAGAAGAGCTCGGTCACCTGGCAGCCGAGGCGTCTGAACAATTGCGGTGCGAGCTCGCCAGCGACGCCATTGCCGCAATCCACGGCCACGCGCATCGCGCGTGCGAGCTTTACATCATTCGCCACGCGGTCAAGGTAAGCCGTGCGCACGTCGGTTTGAGAAACGGATCCCTCACCGGTCACGAGATCCCCTTTTTGTATTCGGGCACGTAATTGCTGAATCGCACCGCCCGAGAGCGTGACGCCGCCAATCACCATCTTGAGGCCGTTGTAGTCCGGCGGATTGTGGCTGCCGGTGACGGCCACCCCGGAGCCCGCGCCAAGATGTTGAATGGCAAAATAGACCACCGGAGTGGGCACCATGCCGATATCCACTACATCGCAACCGCTGCGGGCGATTCCCCGGGAGAGCGCTGCCACCAGATCCGGTCCAGATAGACGCCCGTCGCGACCGATCACGAAGCGTTTCTGGTTTTGCACCCGTGCCTCGCTGCCCAGGGCCTGGCCAATGACTTCCACAATTGGCGGTGTCAGCGTCTTGCCGACAATTCCACGGATGTCGTAAGCCTTGAAAATTTCCGGAGGAAGCGCGCGACTCAGCGCCGCGGTGGCGGTATCGGATTTCGGCATGGCGTGTAATTTAAAGATTGGATGCGTTAACGTGAAGTTTACCGCATCCTGGCGAATCAGGCGAGGAGCGAGTGGGCTTCGTGTTGCGGAGAAATGCGCTTTGCCTTCAGCTGGCCATGATCTGTTTTTTCGCTGGCGTTCCGGTGACAGGGTCGTATATTTTCGTGTTGTTACGTCCGGATTCCTTGGCTTGCAACAGCGCCTGGTCGGCGCGCCACAGGACATCATCCGGTTTGTTGTCCTTGTCATGCATGGTGCTTAAACCGCCGGTCCAGCGTAACTGATGTATGACTCCTTTGGTCAACGGAATCTCTCGTGGCAACTGCCGGCGCAGGCGTTCGACCAATCCCGTGGCTTTATTCAGCGGGGCGTAGGAATAAATAATGCAGAATTCATCGCCGCCAAGACGGACGAGCACGTCCGTCTGGCGCACTACCTTGCGCAGCGCATTCGCGAAACCGACGATCAGCGCATCCCCGGCGTCGTGCCCATGTTTATCATTCACCGCTTTGAAATGATCTATGTCGATGATTAGTACGGAAGAAGGTCCGTTGGATTTGGCGGCCTCGAATAACTCCTTAAGTCGCGTCTCGAAATGCCGACGGTTGCCAAGTTGCGAAAGATGATCCATCAGCCCCATGTCCTTGAGCATTTCCTTTTCCTTAACCAGTTTCTGTCCACGGTCACGGAGATACTCAAAAATCTCGGTAAATTCTTTCAGGGCCATCGGGTAGCTAACGCGCACGCTGCCTTCGCGCAAATCCTGGAACATGCGAATCAGAGATTGGATATCATGACGCACGGACTTGACGGTTCGGCGATAGAGTTGGTACAGCATCATCAGGACAATGGCGAAGACGATAACCGCAGACCAGAAATATATGTTCCGGTATCCAGACAGAAGGTGGGGAGGCGCCTCGGCATCTTGGTAAAACAGCATCCAGCCACTTCCGCCGATTTCACTTATGACAGAAACGCTTCCAGCGTTCGAAGCCGTCCCCACAGTCAGCACGGCTTGAGAGGTTCCGCGCGATGCCGGCTGCTGGAGTTCCAGGTAGGCACTCTGCGGCAATGATTGTTTCAGGATGGTATATAACGGGGCGCGGGAGAAGCCCACCAGCAGATATCCGTTCATATTCCGTCTCTCGTCCCTGACCGGGACGGCCAGCTTGTAATGTTCGGAGGTTGTACCGATCTCGTGGAATTCCGGTTTCGCCGCTTGGCTACTTGCTGTGATGCGCCTGACATAATCGAGAGATGCCGGGTCCGGCGTTACGGCGGAAGACGCCGGGCCGACATCTGTCCATGGAAGTAGATTAACTGAGACCGCTTCGGGTAGTTGCGATCTAATCTCGGCCGCCTTGCGTGAGAGTTCTGCCGTCGTACCATGTTGTAACACGGTCAACACACCGGATTGTTTTGCAAAGGCTCCCAGCAACTGGCGCTGTTGGGACAGAAGTTCGGCAATCCGGCTGGACGTATCCAGTGCTACCCTCGACGCTCTGTCCTGATTCGATGATTGCTGCATGTCGCGCACAGCAAGATAGCTGACGTATCCGATCGCCAGAAAGCACAGAATCAGAATCAGGATGACCTGAAGATATATGCGTGTCAGCGACTGGGCCATATTAGTTTTCATTCCTTTTGTGGCAGTAACAAACCCTTCCCGGTAAGGAACTCTCTTATTTATAAGATAGGAGATGTCAGCTTACACCGCCAGTGGATGGGCCCGGGAGCCGACCTGAGGCGGGAAACTGTAGACACGCGAAGCGAAATGGAGATTATTTTCGGCCAGAGTGGCCAAAACCGCCCTCTCCGCGACGGCTTTGTGCGAATTCGTTGACGACGCTGAATTGCGCCTGCACCACTGGCACGAATACCATCTGGGCGATGCGATCGCCCGGTTCGATGGTAAAAGATTTTTGGCCGCGATTCCAAACGGATATGAAGATTTGGCCCTGGTAATCCGAATCGATCAGGCCCACGAGATTTCCGAGCACAATGCCGTGTTTGTGTCCCAGACCTGAACGCGGTAGCAACACCGCTGCCATGTCGGATTCGCCGATATGAATGGCGATACCCGAGGGAATAAGCTGCGTTTCCCCGGGAGCGATATGCAGATGTTCGTCCAGACAGGCATACAGGTCCATGCCCGCGGATCCCTGAGTGGCATAACAAGGCAGCGGGAATTCAGCGCCGATGCGCTTGTCGAGTATTTTGATCTCTACGTTCGGCATGATATCTCTCGGCGATATATTGAATCAGTGAACGCGCTAATCTTGTCTTGGGTTGGGCCGTCAAGGTGGTAGCACTGTGATGGTCAATGAGCAGAAGGCTGTTGTCATCCGATTCGAAACCCAGATCAGCTCCCACGCGGTTGGCGGCAATGAGGTCGATCTTTTTCTCTTCGAGCTTACGGCGCGCGTTCTGCTCAAGTTGTTCCGTCTCAGCGGCGAAACCTACCAGGTAAGGAGCCGGTATGAGTGCGGCGACGCTTGCGAGGATGTCGGGGTTGCGCGCCAGTTCGAGCGTCATATTCTCAGCAGACTTTTTGATCTTCTCGGCTGCCCGGGTCACCGGGCGGTAATCAGCCACCGCGGCAACCGCGATAAAAATTTCCGCCGTGGAGACATGAGTATGCACGGCATCATACATCTCCTGCGCACTCTCCACTCGCAGCGTGCGCACGCGTTCGGGATCCGGCAATGATGTTGGTCCTGATACCAGCGTTACACTGGCACCGGCTTCCATGGCCGCGGTGGCCAGCGCATAACCCATCTTGCCCGTGCTGCGATTGGTCAGTCCACGAACCGGATCGATCGCTTCCCACGTTGGTCCGGCCGTGATGACGACATGGAGCCCATCGAGCGCGCCCGTGGCAAACAATTCCGAAATCCGGCCTGCGAGATCAGCCGGCTCCAGCATGCGCCCAGGACCAACTTCGCCACATGCTTGAGATCCTTCACCCGGACCGAATATCTTGACGTCGTTTTTTTGCAAGGTGGCGAGATTCGCTTTAGTCGCCGCGTTTTTCCACATCTGCCGATTCATGGCTGGCGCCACCGCTACCGGTGCCTCAGTCGCCAGGCAGACGGTCGTCAGCAGGTCGTCGGCGCGTCCTTGGGCCAGTCGTGCCAGAAAATTCGCGCTGGCTGGCGCGACCAACACAGCATCGCCCCAGCGCGCCAGTTCGATGTGCCCCATACCGGCCTCGGCATCGGTGTCGAGCAGTTGTTGGTAAACCGGATGTCCGCTGACGGCCTGGAGCGTGAGCGGTGTAATGAAACTTCCGGCACCGCGTGTCATGATTACACGCACTTCAGCACCCATTTCACGTAGTCGTCGCACCGTGTCGGCGCTCTTGTACGCGGCAATGCCACCGCTGACACCGAGCAGAATGCGCTTATTGGTGAGTGTGCCCATGCGATAAAGTGTACTTGTCCCGCGAGGGGGGTACAAACTAGCCCGATTTCGTCCGTTACACACTTTTGTTCCCGGGTACAGATGTGGTATAAAAGCCGTCCTTTGTTAGCCCCCGTATGGGGTTCGCCCTGGCGAATGTCCAGATTTGCTCCTGGCAAATCGATGAGACCCCGGGGCAATATCTAAAGTTAGGAGATTTTTGATGTCGAGAGTATGTCAGGTAACGGGTAAACGCGTGCGCGTGGGCAATAACGTGTCCCATGCGAACAACAAAACTCGTCGGCGTTTTCTACCGAATCTGCAAAACCGCCGTCTGTGGGTGGAGAGCGAGAAACGTTGGGTCACGCTGCGCCTGTCGAGCCGGGGTCTTCGCACCATTGACAAGAAAGGCATCGATGCCGTGTTGGCCGAGATGCGCTCCCGTGGCGTTAAGGTATAGTGTAAGGGAACTGCAACATGGCCAAAGCAATACGCGAAAAGATCAAGCTGGTATCGAGTGCCGGTACCGGCCATTATTACACCACGACCAAGAACAAGCGTACCACCCCAGACAAGCTCGAGTTCAGGAAATATGACCCGGTGGTGCGCAAGCATGTGGCCTACAAGGAGTCCAAGATTAAGTAGACAGGTTCAGAAACACCAAAGCCCGGCCCGCCGGGCTTTATAGTTTATACCGTCCCCAAGTGAGTCCGGACT
>DATCZH010000154.1:0-5982 GCA_036526015.1 Sulfuricaulis sp. | reverse complement strand
ATGCCCAGGATGAGAAGCAGCCAATCGTTGTTCGACCACCAATGTAAAACCAGTGCCGCCATGGCCCAATGTGCCACGATCACCATGGCGATCAATGGCCCCACCACCCAGATGGTAGGCCGCCCACTCTGCCGCAAAGCTATGGCCAGCAGAGAGAATCCCAGCACGGCCAGCATCAGGTCAGCCATACCGAAAAGGGGCCACCATGTCAGGCCGCCAAGCCCGTGGGGTTGGTGGAGCGCCAGCACGGCCGAAAGGATAATGACGCTTACGATCTGCGTTCTTTCATTTCCGGGCAGGATGGACAAGGGCGGAAGCCGCTCTGTTACGCCCGTGAGCAGATGTTTTTGCACACGCAAACCGGCCTCCAGAGTGGAGACCAGCAGCCCGATCATGACCACGGCTGCCAAAGTGCGGGCCAGGGATGGGTTTAGTCCGATGCCATCGGCCAGCCGCGCGAAACCGTTGATGTAAAGTTCAAAGGCCAGATGCAGGTCACGGATATCCTCCCACGAGGCGTAATACTGGGTCCACTCGGACGTGTCGGCGAAACCAGCACTGCCGATGATAATAGCGCTGAGCGCCAGTAGACCCAGTGCCAGCGCCCCGCCATAACCGATGTAACGCGCGTCGGTCTCGCGCTTCATCTGGCGCGCGGTGACTCCATTGGCGATCAGCAGGTGGACGCCTGCCACGGCGCCCGAGGTTAACGTGAAAAACAACCAAGGAAGCGTCGCTGGAATGTCGGGTCCGGCGTGAAATTCCGGGGCCACCAGCTTTGGATGGTTGATCACTACGGCGAGGTAACAAACCAAGAGCTGAATCCCGAGAAGCAAGGCTGTGAGATAACCGCGGGGACGTATCAGCTTCCACATCGGTTGTCGCGTGGCATGGTAGCCGTAGAGAAACAGCAACAGCACCCACATGACGCTGGCATCAAAGGTCACAAAGGATTCGCTCGTCTCCAGGTTGAGTGTGCCGGTGAAGGCTAAAGGAAATTCTCTAAGTAGCCATATGGCCATCAGGCTCAAGGCCAAGGCAATCAACGAGGCAGGAATGAATTTGAAGTTCTCCTGACCGCGCAGAAATCCTCCCAATACATAGGCCAGCACGACGATCACCCAGAATGGCAACACCGCTTGCGGATGCGCAGACAGCAGTTGTGCTGCCAGCGTGGCGCAAGCGGCATTCAGAATAAGCAACAGCATAAAAGCGAACAGTGCGAACAGGATATGCGCTGGTTGGCCGAGCAAGCGCGCCGCGATTTCCGCCGGGTTGAGCCCCGGGTAGTGCAGGGACATCCACAATGAGCCGAGGCCGTAGGTACCAGCCGCAATGACCGTGCCGACGACCACCCAGAGAAACGCGGGTATCCATCCCCATAATAGGGAAATCACGCTCCCCATGACGGCGGCGCCGGCGGCCAGAGAAGCCAGGTGATGACCAAATATCAAATGACGTTTGAGGCGAAGGTGGTCTTCCCCGGGAGGGCTGTCTGGGGCCGGTATACTATAATTAACATCAAGGTGGAAAACGCCGAGCGACAGAAGCCTGGAATAGAACCGGTAACCGAAGACAAAAGCCACGAGGGCGGCCAGCAGCAGAAACAGTGCATTCATGAATTGAGTCCGCGGCTACATATCAAGTCTAGGATCATTCTGATTTCGTCCTATAAGCCAGTTGCAACATTTTTCTGGATGTTAGAGGCTGTAAAGGCTATTTTAAATGGTGGCCGAATATTTCCCGGAACTGACGGTCATATGGGTTTTCGGAGCTTCGCGAGAACCATAGACTTACTATATATGATTACTAACACTACCCGTCTTCTTTTCCTGTCTTTCCTGATGTGGCTGACAGCTTGTGCCAGCGTGGGCAAAACCACGGTGCCAACCGATTCCGCTGCAGCCCAGCCAGCGAAAATTGACGAGTCTTTACCAGCGGTCGAGCTGACAACAGATCTTCTCTATGACTTGCTGCTGGGAGAGATCGCCGGCCAGCAGGGAAAAATCGGCGTGGCGGCGGCCACTTTGGGCAAGGTTGCCAGGGAGACGCGCGACCCGCGCATCGCCGAGCGCGCCACACTGGCGTCTCTTTATGCCAAGCGTTACGAGGAAGCGCTGCAGTCAGCCCGATTGTGGGTTGAGCTCCGCCCGCACGAAACAGAAGCGAGGGAAGCCCTGATCACGGCCCTCCTCGAACTCGACCGTGTCGAGGAAGCCAGGGAACATTTTGAATCACTATTTGGCTCGGAAGAAACACGACGAAATCTCGACCAGGCTTATCTGCGTGTCGCGGCCGTGCTCGGGCGATCCAGCAACCGAGCGGCGGCCATCGATGTCATGCATTCACTGGTGGCGCTGAATCCCACGCTCCCCTCGGCACATTTTGCCATGGCGCACTTAATGGTCCGGGGCGGGGAACTCGACCGGGCGCTGGTCTCGGCAGATGAAGCCCTGAAACATCGCCCGGATTGGGAGGAGGCAGCGTTGTTCAAGGCGCGCATCCTGCTGTCGCAGAAGGAACCACAAAAGGCGCGCGCTTTTTACGAATCATTCCTGAACGACAATCGCGATGCAAACGTCGTTCGACTGAATTACGCGCGTTTCCTGGTCGACCAGAAGGAGTGGGAGAAAGCACTTGAGCAATTCAAACGCGTCGCTGCCAGCCTTCCCGATGACGCTGACACCATTTATGCCGTCGGCCTGTTGTCGTTACAGAACAACCGTCTGGAGGAAGCAGAGCAATATCTCAAGCGAGCGCTGGCGCTGCGTCCCCAGAACGACCAGGCGCGCCTTTATCTCGGGCAGGTGGCGGAACAGCGCAAGCGCTATCACGAGGCGGTAGATTGGTATCTCACGGTGAAGGAAGGTGAGTACTTTTTTGAGGCACAATCCCGACTTGGCGTGGCCTTGGCCAAGCAGGGCGATCTCGACCGGGCACGTCAGCACCTGGAAGGCGTGAAGGTGGAGACCGATCCCCAACGTGTTCAGGTTGCGCTGGCACACGAGCAAATCTTGCGTGATGCCCGGAAATTCAACGAAGCTCTGGCGGTGCTGAATGAGGCGATTAAAACTGTGCCGGGCGACAAGGATCTGCTGTACGCGCGTGCCCTGGTGGCGGAAAAACTTAACAAGCTGGATATCACCGAGCGCGATTTGCGTGAAATTCTAAAGAAGGATCCAAAAAACGTGAATGCGTTGAATGCCCTGGGTTATACCCTTACGGACCGTACCACCCGTTACGATGAAGCGCATGAGCTGTTGCAACAGGCCATCTCGCTCAAGCCCGATGATGCCTTCATCTTGGATAGCATGGGATGGTTGCAATACCGTCTAGGGAACAGCAAAGAAGCCTTGAAGTATCTGCGACGCGCCCTTGAAATCCGTAATGATGCTGAAATCGCGGCGCATCTTGGCGAGGTATTGTGGGTCACGGGCGACCGGCATGAAGCCGAATCGGTCTGGAACCGCGCGCTACGCGAAACCCCCGACAACGAATCGCTGAACGGCATTATCAAAAAATTCAAACCATGAGGCCCAGTGCCGGCCTCGTCCTTCTCGTCGTCTTCATTGCCGGTTGTGCCACACCTCTCCCGCCTGCCCCCGTCGCGGATATCGATGCCGCGTGGCAGGCGCGGCAAATCGAATTGCGGCGGATCACCGCGTGGCAGGTACAGGGAAGGCTCGCCTTGCGCGCGGCCGATCAGGGTTGGCATGCCTCCCTGCGCTGGGACCGTGACGGAGAGAAAGTCCGCCTGGATTTCACGGGCCCGCTCGGTCGCGGCCACCTGCGGCTGGTGCAGGACAGCCATGGCGCCGAGTTGCGCGACGCCGACCAGCGCGTCTGGCGCGCGGAAAACCCGGAAGCCCTGCTGTATCGCGCCACCGGTTGGGCGCTGCCGCTCAATGGTTTGAATTACTGGGTGGTCGGTTTGCCCACGCCCGCGACCGTCTCGACGCAGCAACTGGACGGCCAGGGCCGCCTGAAAAGACTAGTGCAATCGGGTTGGGACATTCAATTTCTCGAATACGCCCGTTTTGGGGCCTTTGATCTGCCGAGCAAACTGTTTATGACGCGACGATACTCTCCGAGAGAAGAACCCGCCGCCGAGGAAGAGTTTCTTGAAGTGCGACTCAGCATCGAACGCTGGACATTCATACCTTAATCAGAGACGCTTTTATGTATGCGAACCTGGCCGGCGCCCGCCAAGCTGAATCTTTTTTTGCACATCACCGGTCGGCGTGCGGACGGCTATCATACGCTGCAAACCGTTTTTCAGTTTCTGGACTATGCGGACGAACTATCGTATGACGTAACCAACGATGGTTTGATAACACGTGCCATGCCTGTGGCGGGTATCCACGAGGACCATGATCTCACACTGCGTGCGGCCCGCCTCCTGAAGGAATCCTGTGGCATCAGACAAGGGGCGCGAATTCATCTCTCCAAGCGGCTTCCCCTCGGTGGCGGTCTTGGTGGAGGAAGTTCGGACGCCGCCACGACCTTGCTGGCCCTGAACGAGTTATGGAATACGCGAATGTCCATTCCGAAATTGGCGGCGCTGGGATTGAAGCTGGGGGCCGACGTGCCGGTATTTGTTTACGGCCATGCCGCGTGGGCCGAGGGGATTGGCGAAATTCTCACCCCAGTGGCGCCGGACGAGGAGTGGTATCTGGTGGCAGTGCCGCCTGTGCCTGTCTCCACGGCGCAGGTTTTCGCGGAATTCGAATTGACACGATATAGTCCGCCCCTCACAATACGCGACTTTCACGAAGGGCGCGGCTTGCGAAACGACCTGGAAGCGGTGGTGCGTAAGCGTTATCCGGAAGTAGACCACGCGTTGCGATGGCTTTCCGGGTTCGGTTCTCCGCGCATGACAGGATCCGGCGGATGCGCGTTCCTGAAAGTGACGAACGCGGAACAGGGCCGCCAGCTACTGGAAAGAATTCCCAAACCGTTAACCGGCTTCGTGGCCCAGGGACTGAACCGGCATCCATTATTGGCAGGCGCGGCGACAGCTCACCTTGGGGCGTAGCCAAGCGGTAAGGCACCGGATTTTGATTCCGGCATTCCCAGGTTCGAATCCTGGCGCCCCAACCAGATTTTGTCGTGGACCATCCGACTAGCAGGGGAGATCACGTGTCCTTGGACAACATGGTGGTGTTTACCGGCAACGCCAACCCGGCACTGGCGGAACTGGTGGTGCGGCATCTGGGTTTGCCGCTCGGCAAGGCGGTCGTTGGCCGCTTTTCGGACGGCGAAATCCAAGCTGAGGTCATGGAGCATGTGCGTGGCAAGGATGTGTTCATCATCCAGCCGACTTGCGCGCCCTGCAACGCCAACCTGATGGAGCTGCTCATCCTGATAGATGCCGTGAAGCGTTCCTCGGCAAGGCGCATCACGGCGGTGATACCTTATTATGGTTATGCGCGCCAGGACCGGCGGCCGCGCACGGCACGCGTGGCAATTACGGCCAAGCTGGTGGCGGACATGATCACCACCGCGGGCGCACACCGGGTGTTGACGATGGATCTGCATGCCGACCAGATCCAGGGATTTTTCAACATTCCGACGGACAATGTTTACGCGTCCTTGGTGCTGCTCGGTGACATCTGGCGTCAGGAGATCAAGGACCTGCTCGTGGTGTCCCCCGACGTGGGCGGTGTGGTGCGGGCCCGTGCGATGGCCAAGCATCTGGAAGCGGATTTGGCGATCATCGACAAACGCCGTCCCCGACCGAACGAAGCCAAGGTGATGCATATCATCGGCGAAGTCGAAGGACGCACCTGCGTGTTGATGGACGACCTGGTGGACACCGCCGGAACCTTGTGTGAAGCGTCGGCAGCACTCAAGGAAAATGGCGCAAAAAAGGTACTGGCGTATTGCACGCACCCGGTGTTATCCGGAAAAGCGGTGGACCGGATCAGCAAATCCCAGCTTGATGAATTGGTGGTGACCGACACCATCCCGCTCAAACCCGAG
>DATCZH010000153.1:0-17586 GCA_036526015.1 Sulfuricaulis sp. | reverse complement strand
TTCTCAAAAAATACAAACTGAACGATTCCGCCTTGCAGCAGTTGGCCGTGATCGTGTGTGGCGCGGACACGGCACGGCTCGATCTGGCGCCGCAAGCCCCGGGCCTGATGGCGCTGTCGCTCGGTTTGTCCCGCCTTTATGCCGATGACCACGAAATGCTGCGACATGGCATGGTGATGTATGATGCGCTTTATGCGTGGTGCCGCGATTGCAAGAAGGAAACCCACGGCTGGCCGCCCAAAAGCTAGTCATCGACTCTCAGTCACCGAGATTTACCACCGGCTTTATGCTGCTAATGGTCGTCAACACTGGTGGCCGGGCGATGGCGCGTTTGAGATCATGGTCGGGGCGGTGCTCACCCAGAATACCGCTTGGACAAATGTCGAAAGGGCCATTACCAACCTCAAGCAGGCCAAAATGCTATCGCCCGAGGCCATTGTCAAAGCATCTCCCCGGCGCCTGGCGTCCTGGCTTAAGCCCTCCGGCTACTTCAACATCAAGGCCCGGCGCCTAAAAGCCCTCTGCCGCTGGGTGCTGGAACAGGGTGGCGTCAGGAAAATTTCGAAAGGGAATACGGATCAGCTCCGGCAGGCACTGTTAAATGTTCATGGAATTGGGCCCGAGACCGCCGATGACATCCTCTTGTACGCTTTTCACCGCCCGGTGTTCGTCATTGATGCCTACACACGTCGTATTTTTTCGCGTCTTGGTCTTGTCAGCGGGGATGAGGATTACGAGACCTTGCGGCAAAAATTCCAGAACGAGCTTGAGAATTCAATACCGCTGTTTAATGAATACCACGCCTTGGTGGTGATCCACGGAAAGGAAGTGTGTAAAAAAAGGCCACTTTGTGGTAACTGTTGCCTGAACCGGGATTGCCCCTCGGCAGATTTTGGTTAGTATTCGAGAGATTTTCACTGTCCCGGCGCGAGATAGCTATTTTCCGGATCACGCAAAAAAGAGAACCTGCCCATGGCATCAGAAAGGAAGAAGGGACACTTCACGTTTCGTACCTGTGCCGTGCTGTTCATGGTTTCGGCGGTGCTGGAGCTTCTTTCAATTACATCTGAAGCGCCACTCTTCGGGGCGATTCATGGCGGAATCAGCGCCGGGATTTACCATCTGATTTATGTCGTACTTTTCCTGGCCCTGGGAATTGGCTTATGGGGCGCGACAAAATGGGGATACGCCCTAGTATTTGTGACGACTGCTCTGTATACCCTCGACAAGGTTCAGCTCGTGCTGAACCAGGACGCCCTGAAAGATTTCGTCAAGTTACAGATGGCCGGTTTTGAGAGCCCGTTGTCAATGCAGGGAATCAATGAAGCCCTGATCCTACAAGCTGTCGCGATGATGGCTGCCATTGTCATTCTATGTTGGTGGGGATTCGCGCTGTATACCTACTGGCGCCGGGACTATTTCAGGAGAGACAGGCCTTAGCTAAGTAGTTATATTCAGAAATATCCTTCAAGATATTCCGGAATACGTTCCTCCAGCCAGTAATGCGCGCTCCACGGCCATGTTCCGCTGACAAAACCAACATGCCCCCCGTATGGAGAAACTTCAAGCGTCACGGAATCGGACAACTCATTTTTGTGCGGGATGGCCTTTTCAGTCATGAACGGGTCGTCACGCGCGTGCAGCAAGAGGGTTGGGACAGCAATTCCCTTGAGATACTGGCGTGAGCTCGACACGGTGTAGTAGTGATCGGCACTATCGAACCCATGCAGGGGAGCCGTGATGTTTTCATCGAAATCGCGAAAGCTCTTCAGAATCGAGAGATCCTGAATCTTGATAGGCAACGCGAGGCGTTTGCGCTTCTCGGCAACGGTGAGACGCAGGGAGCGCATCAGTTGCCATTGATACAGACGTGAGAATCCCCCATTCAGCCGATCCGCCGCGCTATGCAGGACGTACGGTACTGATACGGCCACGGCGGCGCGCACGGGCGCCTCTCTACCGGTGTTGCCTAGCCACTTGAGCAGAACGTTTCCTCCCAATGAGAAACCGACAACGCCCAGCATGGTGCGCGGTTCACGTTGTTGGAGCGTTCTGATCACATGGGCGAGATCGCCAGTGTCTCCGGAATGATAGCTGCGTGCCAGTCGATTGGGTTCCCCGCTGCAGCCGCGGAAGTGCATGACGACACCACGCCACCCGTGGCGCTCGATGGTCTGCATCATGCCGCGGGCATAGGGTGATTGGGATGATCCTTCGAGGCCATGCAGCACCATGACGATTGGGCCGCTGCCATTTTCCGTCCAGTCCAGGTCGAGAAAATCGCCGTCAGGAAGCTCCAGGCGCTCGCGCCAGAAGGAAAGTTTCGGAGCACGTCTGATTAATCTTGCCCACAGGGTTTGGGCATTGGGCCCACGGCACCACCATGCGGGTTGAAAGCCTCCATCCATGGATGAGCGATTTGCCGAGTTGTGAAAAATAACTTTTAGGCCCAGAGCGCCTGCCACCAACGCTGACGAGTGGCGGATCTCGGACGTTTGTTTTCGAGCCCCCGAGATGGAATCACACTCAGCACCTAACCGGGCGGAGGAGGGTTGTTCTGGTGAAATATCCAAAAAAGGATTCGTAAAAACACAGACGACTGTACATGGTTCCTGTCGTTGACGATCAATGAAACCATTATTTCATATCGGAGATCTTTTCCTTAAGTGATTCGATGGCGAATCCCATGCCGAGGTCAAGTTTTTTGTTACAGAATTCCAGCAAGGGGATGCAGCGGGCGATCAAGTCTGGCAGAAAGGGTGCCAGTTTTCCGCCCTCGTTGGCCTCGAGCATGTTGAGCGCCGTTTCCAAATCAGGCTCCTCGATGATGGCCTCTTCCGGTTTAGGCGCTTCCTCCTGGTAGCTGACCCCGAGGCGATTACCACCGGCCGCCTTGGCCAAAGTCATGCGCTGCTCGGCCAGCGATAGTAATTCATCAATGGTGTCGCCGGGATCACGACCGAGCGTGGAAAGGCCAAGGCTGATCGTCATCGGGAGGGTAAGGCTGTCATTTTTGAATGATTCGGCGCTGACGGCGGTACGCGCGCGCTCACAAAGCACGGCGGCTTGCATGCGCCCAGAAGAGGGCGCAAGTATCGCGAATTCACCCCCGCCGATTCGTGCCACCGTATCTTCCGTGCGGCTGGTGGCCACCAGAATCTTAGCCAACCAGATCAATATCTGATCGCTGACCTGGTCGCCGTGTTTTTTATAGATAGAGCGAAAATTGTCAATATCGACGCGAATTACCGACAGCTCGTAGTTATGGCGTTTGGCGTAGGCCAGATCCTGGACACCGCGCTGGATAAAATAGCGCCGGCTGTGCAATTGTGTGAGCGGATCAACCGCCGACTGTTCCTCGAGCGCTGTGGCCGTTTCTTCCAGTTTGCGCGTGGTTTGGTCGAGCTTGGCATGTGCCCGGGTGCGCGCAAGCAATTGGACGCCGTCAATGGGTTTGATGATGAAATCGGTGGCACCGCATGCGAAAGCCCGTTCCCGTGTCTGTTCGTCATCAGCACCGGTGATGACAATGATGGGGACATTGTGCACGCGCTCATTTTCTTCAGCACGGATACGGCAGATGAGCGAATAACCATCCAGCTTGGGCATCTCGATATCGGAAATCAGCACTTCTATGCTGCTATCCTTCCGGAGCTGCTCCCAGGCCGATTCGCCGTCTTCGGCATCAACGAGCTCAAATTCAGTACTAAGGATCTTGTTTATCGCTTTGCGGATGACGCGTGAATCATCCGCTACCAACACGCGAACCTTGTCGGCCGTGGTAGCAACACTTGGCACTGTTGACTTGACAGGAGATGACGAAAGCTTGGCGTCCTGTGTTTTTTTGCCGGCGCTGGGTGAGTTAATGTCCATTCAAATAAACATAGCGCAGGCCCGGGACACATTCAAAGTCTTGAAAGCATGGGGATTCATGCAGGAATAGCGGCATTCCGGCGGGAGGGCGTGATACCGGGGAGGTGGCCAGTGACACAGACAGGCCCAGAAATGGGCAATCAAGGCCCTCGAAAGACGAGTCTACCAAATCGCCAGAAGAACAAAAAACCCGAGAAGCAATACCACGAATAGCAATGTCAGCGCATTGAAATAGCGATTAATAAAGTCCTTTATCGTGACACCATAATGATGAATCAGCCATGCCAGCATGAAAAAGCGCCCCCCCCGGGATACGAGCGATGCGAGCGTGAATCGCCAGACATCCATGTCGAAGGCCCCCGCGGCGATGGTGAATACCTTGTAGGGAATAGGTGTGAATCCGGCGATGGCGATGGCCCAGATGTCGTATTCAAGATACAGGTTTTGAATCTTCTCGAACTGGGCGTGGAAGCGGTACACATCGAGAATCCACTGGCCGACGCTGGCCATGAAACCATAGCCGATGGCATAGCCAGCAAGACCGCCCAGCACCGATCCGGCCGTGGTTATCAAGGCGAGACGAAATGCCCGTGCCGGAATACCGAGCGCCAGCGCAATCAACAGCACATCAGGGGGGACGGGAAAGAAAGAAGACTCCGCGAAGGCCAATAGAAACAGGGCCAAAGGCGCATGCCGGTGGTGTGCCCAGGAAAGTACCCAATCATAAAGTCGTCGCAGCGGACGGAACACGATCAGCTCCAAAAGTAGGCGAGCACCAGCACGCCGAAAATGATGCGATAAATCGCGAACAACGTAAAATTATGATGGGAAACGTAACGCAGGAAAAGTTTTACCACGATCAGCGCAGAAACAAAGGAGGTGAGGAATCCGGTGGCGAAAAACGGGATGTCATCCGTCTCGAACAGCGCATGGTTATTCAGCAGTTCGAATAATGTTGCCGCTAACATAATCGGCATAGCCAACAGAAATGAAAATTCAGTCGCGGCGGTGCGTGACATTCCCGCCAACAAACCGCCCATGATGGTGGCGCCGGCGCGGGATACGCCCGGAAAAAGTGAAAATGTCTGAGCGATGCCTATTTTAAGGGCGTCCCGCGGGCCGAGATTCTCCATGCTGGTAATGCGCGTGCGTAACGGGAGACGCTCAATCCACAAGATCGCTAAACCACCGACAATCAACGCACCCGCGACTGTAACCGGATTAAAAAGATACGTCTTGATTTGCTGGTGCAGCAAAAAACCCAAAATAGCCGCAGGGAGAAACGCGATGAACAGGTTCAGCAGAAAATTCTGTTCATGTCTGGTGTTCAATCCCGTGATCAGACGCCCGACGCGCGCCCGGTAATCCCAGACTACGCCGAGTATGGCACCAAGCTGAATGACGATTTCGAATACCTTGCTCTTATCATCATTTAAACCAAGTAGATTTCCAACGATGATCAAATGTCCCGTAGAGGACACCGGCAGAAATTCGGTGAGGCCCTCGACGACCCCGAGAATTAGTGCCTTGATCAGCAGTGGCAGTTCCATGAATCAGTCTGTTTATTAAGTGAACAATTGTAGCCGCTGGAAAGGACAGCGATGGACTGCGGTTCATGAACGAATGGCGCCTGTTTATGTCCAGGCGTCGTCATAAGATTACGTGAAGATTACGTGGGAGTAGATTGCTGCGAGACAGCTTCAACCCATCTGTTTTTCGCGGATTTCATCGAGCGTTTTGCAGTCGATGCAGAGTTCCGCGGTGGGTCGGGCTTCCAGGCGCTCCACGCCGATTTCGACACCGCAAACTTCGCAGTAACCGTAATCACCGGTGTCAATGCGTTCGATCGCCTCGTCAATCTTCTTGATAAGCTTGCGCTCACGGTCACGCGAACGCAGTTCCAGGGACATGTCGGTTTCCTGGCTTGCACGATCATTCGGGTCAGGGGGGTTTTCCGGGACGTCGCGCATCTGTTGTACCGTGCGAGCAATTTCGTTTTCCAGCTCGCTTTTCCACGCGTTTAAAACAGCACGGAAATGTACCTGCTGTTTCTTGTTCATGAACTTTTCACCCTTCTTCGCGAGGTAAGGTTTGATACCCGCGACGGGTGATATGGACAAGTCCTTTTCCTTCTTTTTTCTGGCCGGCATGCTTCTACTCCTGCAATAATGTGTCCCCTGAAGGGTGGGGGAAAAAAATAAGCGCGAATCTATACCAGAAAGCCCCCGGAGCCGCAAGAAAAGAGTATAGAGGCAGATAGCGCCAAGTCCAGATAAGAGGATTCGCACGGGATTTTACGGACAATAACCATGGTACTGAAGGCGATGATATTTGATGTTGACGGAACGCTGGCTGACACCGAGCGTGACGGGCACCGGGTGGCTTTCAACCGGGCGTTCGCCGAGGAGGGGCTTGACTGGGACTGGGGTGTAGACTTGTACGGAGAACTCCTGGCCGTGACGGGCGGCAAGGAACGCATGCATTTTTACGTGAACCGTCACCGGCCGGATTATGTGAAACCCACCGATTTCGATTCGCTGGTGGTGCGCCTGCATTCTGCCAAGACACGGCATTACACGGAGCTATTGCGTCACGGTGTCATCCCGCTTCGGCCGGGTGTGCGTCGCCTCCTGGAAGATGCACGGCAAGCGGGGATCCGGTTGGCGATCGCCACGACCACGACACCGGCCAATGTCAGTGCCTTGTTGCAGCACTCGCTTTCACCCGATGCCGAGTCGTGGTTCGAGGTGATCGGCGCTGGCGATGTTGTTGCGGCCAAGAAACCCGCGCCGGATATTTATCACCATGTATTGCAACGGCTCGAATTACCACCGTCGCAATGCGTGGCTTTTGAAGATTCCGAGAATGGCCTGCGCTCGGCGCAGACGGCGGGATTAAAGACGGTAATCACGATCAATGACTATACCCGCGCGCAGGATTTTCGCGGCGCGGCGATTGTGCTGAACCATTTTGGAGAACCAGACATGACTTGCCAGGTGCTGTCCGGGCCATGCGTGAACGGGGACATGATGCTCGATCTCCCCTTGATCCGGCAATTACTTTCTGACGCATGAATCCGCCGGCCAAGAGGCTGTTGAAAATCGAGCCGTTCCATGTGATGGACATACTTGCCCGTGCCCGTGCCATGGAACGAGAGGGACGGTCTGTCATTCACATGGAAATTGGCGAGCCAGATTTCCCCACGGCACCGGCCATTGTGCAGGCCGGCATCGATGCGCTCCAGACCGGACACACGCATTACACGCCAGCGCTGGGCCTGACGGAGTTACGTGCGGCTATCGCCACGAGTTACCCGGAGCACGTGCGGCCGGATGCGAGCCGTGTGGCAATCACGCCCGGTGCCTCCGGCGCGTTGCAGCTGATTTTCGCCGCCTTGATCAACCCTGGTGATCAAGTGCTGATGGCTGATCCCGGTTATCCCTGTTATCGCCATTTTGTCAGCCTGTTCGAAGGGCAGCCGATGGCTGTCCCGGTGGATGCCACGACGGGATATCAATTGAACGCCAATTTGGTCCGCCAGCACTGGACCCAGCGTACGGTCGCGGTGCTCCTGGCCTCGCCCTCCAATCCCACGGGCACCATTATCCCCCCGAAAGAATTGGATGAAATCACCAGGACCGTGGAAGCGCGGGGTGGTGTGCTGATCGTGGACGAGATTTACCACGGTCTCGTCTATGCCGAAAAGGCGATGACAGCGTTGTCATACTCACAAAACCTGTTCGTCGTGAACAGTTTCTCCAAGTATTACGGAATGACCGGATGGCGACTAGGGTGGTTGGTAGCCCCGATATCGTATTTATTGGCCATCGACAAGCTGGCCCAGAATATTTTTCTCGCAGCCAGCACGCCGGCACAATATGCCGCGTTGGCCGCTTTCACACCGGAGGTACATCGGGAATTGACCAAGCGTCGTGAGATTTTCCGTGAAAGACGGGATTATCTCCTCCCGGCCTTGCGCGAGCTGGGATTCAAGATCCCGCTCGTTCCTCAGGGGGCATTTTACTTATATGCGGATTGCTCCCGATTTACCCAAGACAGCCAGGCATTCACTCTTGAGTTGCTCGAAAAGACCGGAGTGGCCATTACGCCGGGGCTCGATTTCGGTGGCTATCGGTCTGCGCAGCATGTGCGTTTCTCTTACGCCAACACGCTTGAGAATTTGCAAGAGGGTATTACGCGTTTGCGGAGTTTTCTTTAGTTCCGGTTCTTCGTCAGGCTGGCGTGTAAGCGCGCGTAAGTCTCCTCGAGCTTTTCCAGCACAGGCTTCGCTTTGTCCAGCTGGCCATTGTCAGCCATTTTCTCCAGCTGTGCTGCCGCTTCGTGCATCGCATCAGCCTGAAAATAGGCGCTTGAACTTTTTAGCGTATGTGCTTCGCGCGCGGCACGCCGGACGTCATTGACGGCCATCGCCTCACGCAGTGAATCGAGGCGCTGTGTGGCTTCTTTGACAAAGATTTCTATCAGCTTCGAGTCTGGTCCAGCGGGTTGCTCACTGGAATTCGGATCTGATACGTTCACATGGGGCGGATATTTTTCCGCCGGTAAGTCCGATGATAAATGAAAACGCTTCAATATTTCAGCTAGGGCTGTACTCTCCACAGGTTTAATCAAGAGCTCCTCAACTCCCAGCGCGCGACAACGGACTCTTTCCTCATCGGATGCGCCCGCGGTAATGACAACCAAGGGAGTCTTCGCCCGTGCGCCAGCCAGAGCGTGTATGGCTTGGATGACCTCGAAGCCGCTGATGTCCGGAAGATGCAAATCCATCAGGATCAGCCCATAATCCTGATGCGAAACAGCCTCGATGGCGGCACCTCCGGTATCCGCCACATCAGCCGAGTAGCCCGACCTGGACAGCATGTTTTGGATGATTTCCTGGTTGATGCGACTGTCTTCCACCAGCAACAAGCGTGACAGCCTTCGGCGCATGCCGGAGACCGTGTATTTGGTGACCAGCCCCGTGCGCAGACGTTCCTGCTCATCCAACTGTCGTGTGGCCATGACGGCCTTCAAGGCGTTTTCAATATCCTCCGGCGGAATCGGTTTCCCGAAATAGCCGGCGAAACCCAGCTGGTTTAATCGCTGGGCATCGCCGCGAACTCCCGCGGAGGTCAAGATCACCAGAACGGTATCGCGTGTTTCCGCATTAGATTTGAGCTCGCGCCCGAGTTCCTCGCCACTGAGGTTGGGCAGAAACATGTCCATCAGCACCATGTCAAAGTGATAATTCGTGCCTGCCGCGGAACGAATCATTTGCAGAGCCGCTGTACCGTTTCCAATGGATTGCACTTCCATTCCCAGTGATTTCAACTGATCCACCAGACTTACACGTGCCGGGATGTTTCCATCGGCCACCAGCACACGCAATCTCCTGAGATCGACCTGCGAGGGCGCGCGCGTCGTGCTGACCGCGACAGGCTTGCGGAAATTGGCTGTAAACCAGAAAAGACTGCCATTGCCTTCCCGGCTCTTCACACCGATCTTCCCGCCCATGGCCTCCGCCAGTTCCTTACTGATGGTGAGACCAAGGCCAGTGCCACCGTAACGGCGTGATGTCGAAATATCGGCCTGGTTGTAGGGCTGGAAGAGTCTGGCCTGCGCCTTTGCGGATATTCCGACACCTGTATCTGCCACTTCAATGTGCAGTCGCACACGGTCGTCGGCTTCATCTTGAAGTTTCTTGACGCTGAGAACAACTTCTCCCGTGTACGTGAATTTGATCGCGTTACTGAGCAGATTGATGATGATCTGACGCAATCGTCCCGGGTCGCCTGTCAGCTGGCTCGGAACGTCATTCTGGATAAGATTCGTGAGGGAAAGTCCCTTTGCCTGTGCCTGTTGCGCCAGGAGCATGGCCGATTTTTCGATGCATTCGCGCAGGTCGAATTCGACCTCTTCCAGTTCCAGTTTGCCGGCTTCTATCTTCGAGAAATCCAGCAGGTCGTTGATCAGTGAGAGCAGGCCGCTGGCCGAAGATTTGATAATATCGACATGACGACGTTGTTCTCCTGTCAATATTGTCTGCAGCACCAGATCACTCATCCCGATAATCCCGTTAATCGGTGTACGCAGTTCATGGCTCATCTTGGCGAAGAAATCACTCTTGGCCTTGCTAGTGAAATCAGCCTGGGTAAGCGCGTCGCGTAGCGACTGGGTTTTGGTTGTTACATAGTCATTGGCGTCGCTCGCCATGCGGTAAGAGACGTATTGACCCCAGAGGGCGAACAAGAATGGCATGCAGTCCACGGTCCACAGTGCGATGTTGCTTGTCTGGGCAACGATGATGCCTTCGAGAGAAATGGTGCCTTGCATGACATGGCTCACCAGCAATGTTGCGATGACGACGCTGATGCTGGCGATATACACGCCGTACACTGCGTATTTTGAGGCTCGCTCCCGCAACAGCCGGAGGTCTTCGGGTCGCAACGCTTGGTTCATGAAAATCGAGAATTTGCTTGCCAGTGTGTTCAGGTTTAAGTGTAGTGTGATTTTTTGCAAAATGAATCCAGAGCTGCCGCAAGGCATGATATGCCTCACGGTAGTCCATGATGCAGGCAACGCCGATGGATGTGTTAATCCGGCTTAGAGCCGGAGGATGTTACCCAAGTGCTTAGGCATATCGCGCGGGTTGACACCACCTAAGTCCTTGTCCACAGCACCCGAAACGAGCGCAGCCGTCGGCGCGCTCAAGACGGCTCGCAGGTTCCCCAGAAACCTCGGTTCGGCCACTACGCCACTACTATATATGTATGGGCCGAACGGTGGTGGGTCTGGCAATATGTGATTACTTCCTTGTCCGGAGTCACCTTGAGGTCGGTTAATACCCGTCTTAGTTCTTCCGCTGGTTTCAGGCGCACGCGGCGCGTCTGGTCGATGGCATTCATCCAGTCGAAATTCACTGCCCCGGGAATGTGGTGGGTACTCTCCGCGCGCTTCGTCTTGCCGTGATACTCCGCCGGCGTGCGTGTGTCCATGATAATGACGCCCGCGTCGCGCAAATGATTCAGGATATATCTCTTGTCTGCCACCACTAAAGCGCCCATGGCCGGGGGGGTGCGCAGCGACGATTTTCGGGTAATCAAGATGAATCGCTCCGGGAATATGTGCCTGCGCGTAAGTTTCAGGGCGGCAAAGGTCGATAAGCAGGAGCTGTTCTTTCGCCCAGGAAAGCCGTTACACTTCAATATTCATTTTTTCTGTCCGGTTATTTCTGTGGAAATATTTAAAATCTTTACCATCGAGGCCGCTCACCTTTTGCCAACTGTCCCGGAAAATCACAAATGCCGGCGATTGCACGGGCATTCCTTCCATATTGAGATTCACGTTAATGGGCCGGTAGAGGAGAATTCCGGCTGGATCATGGACTTTGCGGACTTGTCGCGGGCCTTCCAACCGATCCATGAACAACTTGATCATCGTTACTTGAACGAGATTGAAGGTTTGCAGAATCCGACCAGCGAAAACTTGGCCCGTTGGATCTGGTGCAAAATTAAACCAGCCTTGCCAGGGCTTTCCAAAGTGATTGTTCGGGAAACCTGCACTGCTGGATGTGTCTATCAGGGAGAAGGGTAACTGCGAATGGATGTGTCGCCACACGAGGAGCCAGCCATTGAACGGCAAACGGGGCAACAGCCCACTGCCAGTGTAATCTGGCTGCATGGCTTGGGCGCTGACGGTCATGATTTCGAGAGTCTGGTGCCTGAATTGCGTTTGCCCTCTTCGCCAGCATGTCGATTCATATTCCCGCATGCCCCTTATCGCCCGGTAACCCTGAATGGCGGTTATGTGATGCGCGCCTGGTATGACATTGCCATGTCGGAAAGCGGGTTTGAGCAGAACATCGAGCACATTCGTGAATCTGTCGGAATCCTTCAAGGCCTGATCGAAGTCGAAATGCAGCGTGGCATGGCGAGTGAAAGGATTGTGCTCGCGGGATTCTCCCAGGGAGCTGCGGTAGCGTTGCACACCGGTTTACGTTATTCCAGCCGTCTTGCCGGTATCCTTTCGCTGTCAGCTCCCGTTCCGTATATGGATAACCTGATGGCTGAAATCCATCCGGCGAACGCTTCCCTTCCAGTATTTGTGGCGCACGGCACCGACGATCAGATGATTCCGTTTGAGCATGCGCAGCAAGCTGTCAGGCAAATGCAATCACACGGTCTTAATTTGGAGTGGCATGCTTATGCCATGGGGCATTCCGTGGCACCGGAGGAGATTCGGGATATCGCCCGATGGCTGATTCGCATCATCGGGGAAAAGAACGAAGCATTTGAAACGAAGACGGTGTAATACCCCGAAAAGTCTGGAATTTTTCGACATTTTGCACCGCAATGGGGGCAGAATGTGATCCTTCACAGGCCGAAAAATACTACTAGACTTAGGACTACGTGCCGCCACCGGGAACGCCGATGGCATTTCTTTGTGACAGGAATAAAGGAGAAGTTAAGTGGTCATCCTAAAAGAATCGCCGCGAGATTGGGGACTTGTAGGTGTCGTTATTCTGCTTAGTATCGGTGCCAATCTTCCCGATGAATGGACAGCGTGGATCAGTTTCGATCGCCGCTATTTGTTGGGTGGCCTGATTGCCGTTATTGCGGTAGCGCTGGTTCGATATCTCAAATTCACCCTCATTCTGGTAATCGTTGCCTTGGCGGCCGGCGCCAACGTGCCTGAGGATATCGCCAAGGAATTCGGCATTGACCCACAGGTTAGCTTGCTCGGGCTGGTAGCGATGATCGTCATTTCGCTCAGCAACCGTTTGCTCAAATTGCCTACCGGACTTGAAAGAAGTGGACGCTCGAAAACAGCCCATGGTGCCGCCGCATTGTTCACCGCAATTCTTAAAGGACGCATAGCCGTGGTCCAATCATTGCTGAACCAGGGCGTGAATGTGAACGTGCGAACCGTCAGCGGCAAGACCCCCCTGATGGCGGCGGCTTACAAGGGCTACAGCGATATTGTGCAGATGTTGCTCGACAACGGGGCGGACTTGGCATCGACAGACGGCCGTGGGGACACTGCGGAAAAAATTGCCGAGCGGGGTGGCTACACGCGAATTGTGGAACTGTTGAAGAAAGGGCCCACCACGACTGCGACGACGCCGTAAACTTGTGCGAACCAGAATCCGAAAGGGCCCCGATGGGGCCCTATTTGTTTTCTGCGTACCTAAACAAGACTCCCATGGGATTAACCGATACGTTCCCTTGCCTCGCCCCTTCGGATCTACTGCTTTGCGCGGTATACCGCGAACACATCTAGGCTCAGCTATTTTCGCCTCGCTTAGAATCTAGGGCTTGCCATCCTTTGGCCATCCCGTTCCGCGCACCGCGATTCAATGAATCGTTTTCGGTTTGCCTCTTCCCGGCGCGCGGGTCAACAATATTGCCGGGAGCAAAATTCGACGCACATCAGCGCCTTGAGGAAGGAGGCCAGGCATGGCGTCCGTCAAGCCAAGGGTTCTAATAGGTAATCTTAAGGATCAAAATAATAAAGGGGTCATGGAGCGCACTCATGGCCCCTTTGTAATTTGGCGCTCCCAAGGGGATTCGAACCCCTGTTACCGGCGTGAGAGGCCAGCGTCCTAGGCCACTAGACGATGGGAGCGTGGGGATTGGTGCGCGTGGCACCGAAAGCGGTGTTATTATACGTGCCGGCCGGCAAAGCACCAACAGATTGCAGGGACTCCCACCATTGGCTTTGTAACGGACAGGTGAAATAACGATTAACAAACCCGTCATCATTTCGCGCGAACAGCACATCATCACGCGCGCACAAATCAGCGAAAATGCCCTGAAGGTTCTGAACCGTCTGAAAGACGCCGGGTGCGCCAGCTTGTTGGTCGGTGGATGCGTGCGCGATCTCATGCTGGGGCGCGAGCCAAAGGATTTCGACGTTGTCACCGATGCGCGCCCTGAGCAGATCCGTAAATTGTTCCACAATGCGCGGGTGATCGGTCGGCGCTTTCAATTGGTGCATGTGCGATTCGGGAGGGACATCATCGAAGTCGCCACCTTCCGGGCTATTCCCCGAGACATTTCGGAAGAACCCCTTTCAACGGAAGAAGAGGTGGATACCAGGGAGGACGAGAACGACACGCCGGCAGACGTTATTGATCACAATGTCTTCGGTTCCCAAGAAGAAGATGCCGTACGCCGCGATTTCACTGTCAATGCCTTGTATTACGACATTCATGACTTCAGTGTCATCGATTACGTCGGTGGTGTGCCGGATCTCAAAGCCGGTATATTGCGGATTATCGGCGATCCCGAAGCACGCTACCGCGAAGACCCGGTTCGAATGCTGCGTGCCGTGCGTTTTGCAGCAAAACTCGGATTCAAGCTCGAGGATAAAACTGCCGCGCCCATACGTCAGCTGGCGCCCTTGTTGGCTTCCGTCCCTCCGGCGCGGATGTTCGAGGAAGTCCTGAAGCTCTTTCATGGCGGCTATGCGCTCGAAACCTATGAGTTACTCCGGCATTACGGGCTGTTCCAATACCTGTTTCCGTTGACGGAAAAGAGCCTTGAGCACGAAGAAGGGGGATTCCCGATGACGCTGGTACCGCGCGCACTGGCCAATACCGACGCGCGCGTGAATGACAACAAGCCGGTGACACCGGCGTTCCTGTTTGCCGCCATGCTCTGGGAGCCGGTGCGGGAGCAAATGGGTGAATACGTTCTGCGCGGAATGAACGGCCATGACGCGATGTTCCGCGCCGCGGAACATGTGCTGCGCGAACAGTTGCGGCACGTCACCATTCCCAAACGATTCAGCGTCCCCATGCGAGAAATCTGGAGCATGCAGGGCCGCCTGGAACGTCGCGCCGGTCAGCAGGCTTTCCGCCTGTTTGAAAATAAGCGTTTTCGCGCGGCCTATGATTTTCTCCTCTTACGGGTGGAAATCGGTGAGGCCGATCAGGCGTTGGCCGACTGGTGGACACGCTTCCAGACCGTTAACGAGAATGATCGTCGGGCCATGGTAACAGACATCGCCCCGTCCGGAACGGGCGGCAAGCGTCGCCGCCGCCGTCGGCGGCGGCCAACATCCGGGCAAGCACCAAGCCATGGGTAAATCGCTAGAGAATCCGGTGCGCGCGTATATTGGCTTGGGCAGCAATCTGGAAGACCCTATGGCGCGTCTCCGTGCCGGGGTAGCGGCTTTGATGGAACTGGATCTGATGCATGTTGAGTTATGCTCATCGCTTTACCGCACCGCCCCTGTCGGCATTCAGGATCAGCCGGATTTCATCAACGCCGTTTGCCGCGTGTGCACCGGCCAGACGCCGGCCACGCTCATGCGAAACCTCCTGCAAATCGAGCGCGCTCACGGACGAGTGCGAGAGGGAGAAAAGGGAGGTCCACGCACGCTGGATCTCGATTTACTGCTTTATGGGAGCCGGGAGATCGATACGGAGGATTTGACAGTGCCGCATCCAAGACTCCACGAACGTGCCTTCGTCCTGTATCCTTTGTACGAAATTGAGCCGGACCTGATCATTCCAGGGCGGGGGGCCTTGCAAACATTGCTGGCCAACTGTACTGATCAGCGGCTAGAAAAGGTGGCTGTTGTTTAACTGGGTATTGTCCATCGTTACAATCTTCTGCACATGAATAACGAAAATCCGGGTTATGTCGTCGTGGAAGGTCCGATCGGCGTCGGCAAAACCAGCCTCGCCGTGCGTCTGTCGGAAGTCTTTGGAGCCAAACCTCTGCTCGAGCACCCGGAGGAAAATCCCTTTCTTGAGCGCTTTTACCAGGCGCGCAAAGCGTATGCTCTGCCGACACAGTTGTATTTTTTGTTTCAACGCGCACGCCAGATCGAGCAGATCAAGCAAAGCGATATGTTCAGCAGTGGTTACGTTTCGGATTTCCTGCTCGACAAAGACAAACTGTTCGCGCGCGCCAACCTGGATGACGATGAACTGCGCCTGTATGAACAGGTGTATTCCCAGATGAGTCTGAATCTGCCGGTACCGGACCTCGTGATTTACCTGCAGGCGCCGGTCGAGGTGCTGCATGAGCGAGTGCGCCGCCGTGGCGTCGAATACGAGCGGCTCATTGAGCATGATTACCTGCATACCCTCGTAGAGGCCTATACCCAGTTCTTTCACCATTACACGGCTGCGCCCTTGCTCGTCGTCAATGCCGAGCGGATCAACATCGTGGACCGTGAGGCAGATTTCCAAACCTTGCTTTCCCACATTCGCAAGATCCGCAGCGGTCGCCATTTCTTCAATCCCCTTGCCGCCAATCTGTGAAGCCAGTCACGACTCTCACCCTCCGGGAAATGAAGCGCCAAGGCGAGAAGATCACTTGCCTGACGGCCTACGATTACAGTTTCGCGAGCCTGCTCGACTCCGCCGGTATCGACATGATCATGGTCGGTGATTCGCTCGGTATGGTCATGCAGGGTCACGACTCCACGCTGCCGGTCAGTGTCGCCGACATGGTGTATCACAGCCGTTGCGTGGCGCGCGGGGTGAAGCGCGCTTTGATCATCGCGGACATGCCTTTCATGAGTTATCAGCAAACCCCGGCGCATGCCTTTGCCTCGGCAGGCCGGCTCATGCAAAAAGGTGGAGCGCAGGTGGTGAAGTTGGAAGGCGGTGAGCCGATGGCGGAAACCGTGCAGTTTCTGGTCGAACGCGGCATTCCAGTGTGTGCGCACCTGGGGTTGACGCCGCAATCCGTGCATCAGCTGGGAGGATACCGCGTGCAAGGACGCGAGACCACGACAGCGGAACGAATTCAGCGTGACGCAAAGCTTCTGCAACAGGCCGGTGCTTCGCTGCTGGTCCTCGAAGCTGTGCCGGCCGAGCTCGCCAAAGCCATCACATCAAATCTGGAAATCCCCACCATCGGAATTGGCGCGGGCAAAGACTGCGACGGCCAAGTCCTGGTGCTGCAGGACATGCTCGGGATTTACCCGCGGTCGAGCCCCAAATTCTCCCGAAATTTCATGGAGGGTGCGAACAGCGTCGAAGCGGCTGTCAGGTCTTACATCGAAGCCGTCAAGTCCGGAAAGTTCCCGGGTCCGGAGCACAGCTTCTCTTATTCATGATCACGGTCGAAACTATCGCCAGTCTTCGGGAACAGATCGCACGGTTCCGCCAAAGCGGAACACGCATCGCTTTCGTGCCAACCATGGGCAACCTGCATGCTGGGCATGTACGTCTCATGCAGGAAGCACGCCGCCACGCACCGGTAGTGGTGGCGAGTATTTACGTCAATCCGCTTCAGTTCGGGGAAAACGAGGATTTTGATTCCTATCCACGCACCCCCTCCCATGACAAGGTGGCGCTGCTTTCCGCCGGCGTTGACATGCTGTTCAAACCGGTGGAATCCGAGATCTATCCACGCGGGAAAACCGCGCAAACATTCGTCGAAACACCAGGCCTGAGCGAAGATCTCTGCGGTGCATTCCGCCCTGGACATTTCCGGGGTGTGACCACGGTGGTGAACCGTCTCTTCAACCTGGTGATGCCCGATGTCGCCATTTTCGGCAAGAAAGACTATCAGCAATGGCTCATTGTCCGCCTCATGACGGCCGATCTCGGTCTGCCGGTGGAAATCCTCGGGGTGGATACGGTTCGTGAACCGGACGGCCTCGCGCTGAGCTCACGCAACCATTACCTCGCGTCGGATGAACGTAAGCTTGCGCCACGCCTGTACGAGACACTTGCTACCTTGCGTGATC
>DATCZH010000152.1:0-6335 GCA_036526015.1 Sulfuricaulis sp. | reverse complement strand
GTTCATTCTTCAACTCAAAATCTGTCAATCTGCCTTGATAAAGAAACTTGTGATGATGTGTCGCTAACTTGATGAAAACACGAAAGTACCCACTAATCCCTCATTCAGCGAAAGGCCGGTGTATCCGTTCCAGAAGGATGTCGCTGGTCTTCATTTGGCCGATAAGGTCCTTGCGCGATTCTTCCAGGTCTGCGATGCGCTCGCCCAATGTGTCCATGTTTTCGTGGATTTTCTTTAGCGCTTCGAAGCTACGGTCGATCGTCGCCTTGTGCTGCTGGACCTGGGCAAAAACCGGCGTCACGGCGGCCTGAAACCAGTTCTTGGACGCGGTGTTACATTCCGTGAACAGCTGCCGAACCTGGCTTACCAGCGTAATGAAGAATTTTTTGATGACAAAGTGTTGTTCCGTCATGACCGTAACCGGACTGGTCCTGAATACATCAGCCCGCTCCTCGAGTTTCTTGAATTCCATGACGAACGGGAGCAGTGACAGACGCGGTGGAACGATTTTGGCTAGCCCGTAATCGGTATGCAGGCGCTGGTAAATCGACTCTACTACCTTACGGATTTCATCTGATTCGTTATTGACTTTTTCCATGCGTACGCGGGTTCCGGCGAAAAGTGTGGACATGCCGTTCTTGAGACCGCGGGTGGTCCAGGATTCATTCATGCTGATGCGGGTCTGCTTGATCAATTCATCCAGGCTGGTCATGCTCAAGTGGCCAAGCAGGACCTGCGCCTGTTTCGATAGTGCCGCACGAGTCAGCTGGAAACCCTCAAGTTCTTTGTCGTATTTCTGCTTTTCCGAGCGCATACGAACGATCATTTTCTGAATTACTTCTCGATTTTTGCCGCTCAGCGTTTTAAGATCGCCCAGTTGCTTGTTAACCCCGTTGAGCTTGGATTCGATCAGGGCGCGGCTACTTTCCACGCGGCCGCTGATTTCGTGTACGATGCGGTTGCGAATCAGCATATGCCGCGTCGGTATCATGTCTTGTGTCAGCTTGTTTTCCAGTGCCGCCAATCCTGATTTGGCGATCATGGCGGGGTCGCCCTTGATCTTTGCCACGAGGCCTTTTTGCGCTGAAACCGGGAAAACCAGCTTTTTGTCAATGTTTAGCGCCCGTGCGGTTTCCTCGATTTGCCGGCCGATGGTCTTTTCCACGGCCGCGTCGTCGCGCAGCTCGTCCCACAGGATGTCAATCTTGTTCAATGCCACCAGGTGCGGGTTCCCGCGGACGTTATTGACGTGACTCTTCCAGACATCGAGATCGGTCTTGGTGACACCGGCGTCGGCGGACAGCACAAAGAGAATGGCCTGTGCGTTCGGCAGGGTGGTAAAGGTCAATTCGGGTTCGACACCCAGCGCATTCAAGCCTGGCGTATCCAGCACCACCAGCCCCTGTTTGAGCAGGGGGCTTGGGAAACTGACAATGGCGTGTCGCCACACCGGCACTTCGATCTGGTCCCCGGAATTGGTTGCAGACTTGCCGGCAGGTTGTTTCGGATCGTAGAGTCCCAGTTCCTGTGCCTCGCGGACGTTGACCTTTTTTGTCTTGGTAATTTCCGAAAGCGCTTCGCGCACTTCTTCGGCGGAACTCAGTTTCAGGATATGAATCGTCGTCCAGTGTACCGGTGTGCGCTTGTATTCGGAGATGGAGGTCGCGGTCTTGCGCGTTTCGATGGGCAGCAGTTTGATGCAGGGTCCATCTTTTTCGTCCCAACGCAATTCCGTGGGGCACATGGTGGTGCGACCGGCCGCGGACGGCAGTAAACGCTGTTTGTAGTCGGAGAAGAATATGGCATTCAGGAGTTCGGTCTTGCCACGGGAATACTCGGCCACCATTGCCACGGTGAGCTTGTCAGATTGCAGCATTTCGACCAGCTCGTAGACGCGCAGATCCTGCTCGCCGTCGGAGAACCCTTGAAGCTCCACCCACGCCTGATAGTCGGCAATGGCCTGTGCGAGATCTTCGCGCCAGCGCTTGAATTGGTTCAGACTGCGGGAAAAACTATCTATCGCCGCGACTTTGGCTTGGCGCGACTGGACAAAATCGCCCATATCCACGACTTTGCCATCGTCGGTGGCATCCTTATCCTGTGCAGCCGATGCGGTGGGTTTAGTGGTCACGGCCCCCTGCCTGTAAATTCCATATTAAATAAAGGATTTAGCCCATAGTTATGCAAAAGTCAGGCCAGCGACCGACTTGTTTGTCTATTTTTTTGGTCTTTTTTAGTCTTTTTATCAAGGTTTTCCGTAACCCGTGGCGGGAAATGGGACTGCCAGGGAGGGTGGACACCCGTCGGATCAGCCGTATTGCGTCCCATCCTGACGAAACCGGCATATCCGGATGTTCACTAAGGCGTTGAAACAGCAAAATTCATTACGTTTTTTCTAAATTGATATGACTTAAAATCAAAAAATGCGAAAGAACACGACGGGACAGGCAATCATCTATGACTGAAACCGCCGACGGTTCTGCCGAACAAAAGCTTACATTCTATCTTCCAGGTTTATTCAGCTTGCCGGGCGATGGCGGTACCACGGCCGGCGTGTCTTATCGCGCTCTCGAAACACTGTTGTCACGCGGGGAGGTTATCGATCGACGGACCCCCCGGGGATATGAAGACGGTTTGTTTGCATTATTCAATCTCACTCGCACGGACAATGCCGATCTCCCGGTCGCGGCCGTGACACGCATGATCGATATGGGCGTAATCGACAAAGATTGGTGGCTGCGCGCCGATCCGGTGCACCTGAGTCTCAACCGTGACCGCTTGATCCTGACCGATGCACGCAAGTTGGAAGTCACGCCACAGGAAGCCAATCGCCTGGTTGCGGAGATCATGGAAGTTTTCAAGGCGGACGGCTGGCTGCTCAAGGCCCCGCACCCGGAGCGCTGGTACCTGAAACCCCTCAAGCCGCCGAAGCTGATCACCACCTCGCTGTCGCGGGTAGTCGGGCGCGATGTCCACAGTTTTCTGCCGCAAGGTCCCGACGACAAGGCCTGGCATACCATCTTGAACGAACTACAGATCCTGCTACACACCGCCACCGTCAATGCTGAGCGCGAGAAAAACGGCAAACTCCCTATCAATAGCCTGTGGTTTTGGGGCAGTGGGCGTTTGCCGCGCATCACGCCGGTCTCCTGGACCCAGGTGTGGAGCGACGAAGCCGTCACCCTGTCGCTGGCAAAACTCTCCGGTACCCCGAGAGGCGCTTTGCCCAGTGGTTATGAAGACTGGCACCGGCAATCGCAACGTCCCGGAGAGCATCTATTGATCCTGGATGAGGCGCATGCGGCCTGCCTGTATGCAGATGCAATGGGCTGGCATGAAAATCTACAAAAACTCGAGCAAAACTGGATGGAGCCACTGCTGAACGACCTGCAATCTGGGAAGATCGCACGCGCCACTCTGCAGACGGACGCTGGGATCGGTTATTCGATTACGCCCAAGCAGGCACGTCGCTGGTGGCGCTGGCGCCGTTCACTTGCCTCACAAGGCGTGGTTGCGGAATGAATATGCCTTCCAACGCCCGGATTGTTCGTCGTTCACGCCGTCATCCGGATAATTTTCTGTCTGACCTTCATCCAGTGTTACAGCGCGTCTATTTGTCACGGCAGGTCGCCACACGCGAGGAACTCGAAAAAACCCTCGATCGTCTGATTTCACCGATCCAGATGAGGGGAATTGATGAGGCATCGGCTCTTTTGGCTAAATTCTTGCGGTTGCAGAAACGCATTCTCATCGTTGCGGACTTTGACGCCGACGGCGCGACCAGCTGCGCGCTGGCCATGCGCGCGCTGCGCAGCCTGGGCGCGGCCGATGTGCGTTACCTGGTTCCGAATCGTTTTGAATTTGGCTATGGCCTCACGCCGGAAATTGTGGAGTTGGCGGTGGAGCAGAAACCGGATCTGATCATCACGGTTGATAATGGCATCTCGAGCCTCGAAGGCGTTAAAGTGGCGCGGGCGCGCGGCATCGAGGTCCTGATCACCGATCATCATTTACCGGGCGAATCATTACCCATGGCGACCGTGATCGTGAATCCGAACCAGCCCGGTGATGACTTTCCGAGTAAGAACCTTGCTGGTGTCGGCGTTATTTTCTACGTCATGCTGGCGCTGCGCGCGCGTCTGCGTGCCAGCGGTTGGTACATGGAGACCAATATTGAGGAACCCAATCTCGCGCGGCTGCTAGATTTTGTGGCGCTCGGTACCATCGCTGATGTGGTGCCGCTGGATGCCAATAACCGTATTTTGGTCGCGCAGGGTTTAAAACGCATCAACCAGGGCCATGCCTGCGCCGGCATCGATGCCTTGCTGCGAGTGGCCGGCCGTGAGCCCCGCCGCGTGACGGCGATGGACCTCGGCTATATTGTTGGCCCGCGCCTAAATGCTGCCGGGCGGCTCACCGACATGTCACTCGGGATTGAATGCCTGCTGACAGATGATGCCGCGTCCGCACACTCCATGGCGCAGCAACTCGATACGCTCAACCGTGAACGTCGTGCCATTGAGGCGGGCATGCAAAAGCAAGCGGTGGCGGAAGTGGAGGACCTGCAACTCGACATGAACTCGCTGCCGCGCGGCCTGTGCCTGTTTCATGAATCCTGGCACCAGGGCGTGATTGGTATTGTCGCATCGCGCATCAAAGAACGTGTGCATCGCCCGGTGATCGCCTTTGCTCCCTCGAACGAGACTGAGCTCAAGGGGTCGGCCCGTTCCGTACCCGGATTGCACATCCGCGATGCACTCGATGCCATCGCCGCACGCCACCCCGATATGCTGCGCAAATTTGGTGGACACGCCATGGCTGCAGGCCTGACGCTGGAGCGCCGCCATCTCGATGCGTTTCGCCGCGCCTTCGATGAGGAAATCAGTCATCATTTGTCCGAGGATGATTTGCAGGGCAAGGTGATCAGCGACGGTGAATTGGCGCCTGATGAATTGTCACTCTCGGTGGCCGAATTGCTGCGCGATGCCGGTCCCTGGGGACAGGGTTTTCCGGAACCTCTGTTCGACGGCCTGTTTGATGTTGCCACCCAGCGCGTTGTCGGTGAGAAACACCTGAAACTCGGCCTGCGCCTGCCCGGAGACGTGAAAACGCTGGATGCGATTGCATTTAATAGCATTCATGACGGAGAGCTGCCGGCCTACAAGCGCGTCCGTGCCGCATTCAAACTGGATGTGAACGAGTATCAGGGTTACCGCTCCCTGCAGTTGATCCTGGAACACTTGGAACACGCGGACGCCACCAATCCCGAAACCGAAGCGACTGCCACACAGACAAAATAACCCTACGGCGCATATTCTGTGCTTGTCGTGCCGTCGCATTAGGCGCAAGCGCAGGTTAATATTCTGCGTATGAAACGTCTTGAAGATTTTGTCGGCAACACGCCGCTGGTGCAGCTGACGCGCCTGCCCGGCAAGACCACGAATGTCATTCTGGCAAAATTGGAAGGGAACAATCCGGCGGGTTCGGTCAAGGACCGCCCGGCGCTGTCCATGATCCAGCACGCCGAGGCACGTGGCGAAATCAAGCCTGGCGACACGCTGATCGAGGCCACCAGTGGCAACACTGGCATTGCGCTCGCCATGGCCGCGACCATGAAAGGCTACCGCATGGTGCTGATCATGCCGGAGCACCTGAGTCTGGAGCGGCGCGCGGTCATGAAGGCCTTCGGCGCCGAACTGATCCTCGTCACCCAGGAAGAGGGCATGGAGGGCGCGCGCGACCTCGCCGATAAAATGGAAAAGGAAGGAAAGGGCCGAGTGCTCAATCAATTCTCCAACCCAGACAACCCGCGCGCGCACTACGAGCACACCGGGCCTGAGATTTGGCGCGACACCGTGGGCAAGATTACACATTTTGTCAGCTCCATGGGTACCACCGGCACCATCATGGGCGTGTCGCGCTTCCTGAAGGAAAAAAATCCGAAAATCCAGATTATCGGCGTGCAGCCGTCTGAAGGCTCGCAGATCCCGGGCATCCGTGCCTGGCCCAAGGAATACCTCCCGAAGATCTATGACGCCAAGCGCGTCGACCGTATCATGGAAGTGACGCAGGCCGAAGCGGAGGACATGACGCGCCGTCTCGCTCGCGAGGAGGGCCTCTTCTGCGGCATTTCTTCCGGCGGTGCAACACTTGCAGCGCTTCGGTTGTCACAGGAAGTCAAGAATGCCGTGATCGTGACTATCATTTGCGATCGCGGTGATCGTTACCTCTCGACCAACGTGTTCCCGAACTGAGATGAACGTCCTCGCCTTTGACATCGAAACCGTTCCCGACGTCGCCTTGGGGCGCAAGCTCTACGGCCTTGACGGCCTGAA
>DATCZH010000151.1:0-4763 GCA_036526015.1 Sulfuricaulis sp. | reverse complement strand
CGCCATGCCGTTGAACACCGGCGGTACCTGACGGCCGGCGACATAGTAGGCATCGACTTGCATGGTGCGGGACAACCATCCGATCACGGCGTAAATGAGGACGGTGAAGGACACGAACAAAATCCCAATGGTGTCCGCCTTCATGCCGAGTTTTTCGAACCACGCCATTAATGCGAAGAACAGCAGGAAACCCCCAGTGTAGAGACCGTAGATCCGGGGGAGGTTTTCAATAAACGTTGTTCCTTTCTTTAAGATTGGCATTTTTATCTCCCCTTAGTCTGCTTCAGCAACGCCGAATTGGCGATCAATCCTGTCCTGCTGTTTGGCGAACACAAACAGCTGGATTACAAAGACAGCGAGTGAACCTTGCGCCGCCAAGTATAAACCAACAGGAAACTGTAAAAAATTGAAATTGTTGAGCTGGGGCGCAAACCAGTTAACCAAGTAAGAGAAAACAAACCATATGAACAAATGAATGATCATCAGGTAGCGCGTTTTCTACCAGTGCGCTTCCCGATTTGCTGCAGATATTGTAGCCATCGTTCTTCCTCCATTCTCATATAGAGACAAACAAATTAATGAAGTCTTTTGTTGTTGCCCACCCGAACCCTATTGATCCGTAATGCTGCTTTGGATTAGCAGGGCCAATACTCGTGACTCAAGTGTTATGCCGTGCTTGTCGCTAGGCCCCTCCCATGCCATTGCCCAGTATCTTGCGCTCATGCGCCTGTGCCGCAATTTGCAGCGAACCGAAGGTATCGATACCACTCGCCAGGGCCCGTTGGAGCAGAATCAAAAACAATTCACCGGTGGCCATCGCATCGTCCACCGCCCGATGGCGCGCGTGCGCTCGTAAACCGAAATAACTCAACCAGTCATCCAGTCCCGCGCGCGGCAGCCGTGCTTCGGGAAGCAATGCCGGGGCAAGATGCGCGAGATCGATCCAGGCATTCGGTAACCGCACTCCAAGTGTTTCGCGCAAATTACGGTCCAGCATGGCTTGGTCGAAACCGGCATGGAACGCCACCAGCGGAGTTTTGCCGATGAATTCGAGGAATTTCATGAGAGATTCCTCCGGTGGCTTGCCGGCTGCCTGCGCCTGGGGGCCGATGCCGTGAATCAAGATGTTTTCGCGCTCACTCACTTCCTCGCGGCGCAGGATCGATTCGTAAGTTTCACCCGCGTACATCCGCTGTGCCTCCACGGCGACGGCACCGATGGAAAGCAGTCGGTCCTTGCGCACGTCGAGTCCCGATGTCTCGACATCCACTACCAAGAAGCGCGCCTGATCCAATGGCATTTTTTCGGTGATGCCCGGAAGCTTTTTCCAGGCCTCCACACGGTCGACGTACCCAGTGGGCAGTTCCACGTGTGGACGGAAAAGTCGCGCGAGCCAGCTCATAGCTGATAATCCAGCGCCAGACGCGTCTGCAGTTTGCGCGCCTGGCGAAAAGACTCTCGCAGGATGCGCCGGTCCAGCTCATTCAGGGAATCCGGATCGATGTGGTTGTCCAGGGGACGTCCCGCGCGTTCCTGCTGCTGATGGCGACGCATACGCAATAGCTGTATAAAGTCAAAAGCATCACACCAGGCTTCCGCCTCAGTGGAGAGGATCGCCTTCGCCGTGGCGGTGGCGCGCAACCGCGCCACGCTGTTGGTGTCAGTGATACCGTTTGCCAGAGCCAGCAGCCGCGCACCGTCCACGAATGGCGTGGTCCCGCGCAGCTTCAGATCAATCGTGTGAGGATGTTCGCCGCCGCTTTCGACGACGAAGTCGCGCACCAGCCCCAGAGGCGGCCAGTTGCGCAGGGCGTTTTCCGCCATCAACCGCAGAAACCGGATATTCGCGACTACGCGTTCTGTCACCCAGCGTTGCAGTTCTTCCACCGGCGCGCGATCTCCATAAATGGACCGGAAATCAAAAAAGATGCTGGCTTTCAACAGGTGTTCCGGGGTGCCGTGCTCGATCCAGTCACGAAAACGGTTTTTCCATTCCTCAAGGCTCAGACAGCATTCCGGGTTCCCGGCCATGATATTGCCGCGACACAGCGGATATCCACAAGCATCGAGCGCTTGGTTTATTTTCTGCGCCAGCGGCAGCAGCTCTGTACGCACGGCCGCCGCGCTTCGGCCGTCCGGTGGGAGAAAAAGAATGCCATTGTCCTGGTCCGTCTTGAGGGTTTGCTCCTGGCGTCCCTCGCTGCCGAATGACAGCCACGTGAAAGACACCGAGGGCATGCCGATTTCGGCAATACACAGGGTTATTACGCGCCGGGTGATGTGGTCATTGAGCAGCGTAATGATCTGAGTGAGTTGGGTCACCGAGGCGCCCTGTACCAGCATCAGGTCGATGACACGGTGGATATCCTTACCGAGGCTGACCAGTGTCGCGATATCCGGGGCATGGGTGATGGAGCGGCTCAACTGCACCAAGCCTACGCGTTGCAGCGAGAACAGGTCGCGTTCGGACACCACACCGATCAGGCGATCGTGCTCCACCACGCATATGTGACCGAATCCTAAGCGCGCCATGAGTGCCGCCGCCTCGTGCGCGGCCGCCTGCGGCGGCAATGAAAGCGGTAGCCGGGTCATGACCTGATCGATGGGAGATTCAAGGCTGATACTGGCCGTCGCCACGCGATCGAGAAGATCGTGCAGCGTGAAAACGCCGAGCGGCTTGTGTTTTGAATTGGTGATGACGATGGAGCCAATGCGCTCCTTTTTCATGGACAGCAGCGCTTCTCGGATCGGCGTCTGAGGCAGACAGGCGACCGGGGCGCGGCGTATCAAGCTCGACAACGGCGCATTCAGTGAGTTCTCGCCACTGGAGACGGAAGCGGCAAGGCTCGCCTGCATGCCCTCCAAGGCCTGATCCAGCAGATTGGCCAGGCGGCGTGTGCAGAAATCATGAAATACCGGGCTTTGATCGATGAGGTAGTTGAAATGCTCCCGCTCGAGCTCAAAGCAGAAGCAGTCCTCGACGGCGCGGTGCAAGGTGTGCACCGGACGTCGTGCCAGCAACGCACCAATGGGGAAACATTCACCGGTGACCAGTTCCCAGGCGGTGTCCTTGGCCAGATCGGACTTCCTGTCTTCCCCGGCAGTCGTATTCGTCAGAATGGTTTCTGTTTCATGGACCGCGCTCATCTCCCCGCGCACGCGCCCCTGCTTGATGATGTACAAACGGTTGGCCGCCCCTTCGGCAGGGTCCATGATGACTTCACCGTTGGCGTAAAATCCAAGACGAAGATGCTTGGCGAGAAATTCGAGGTGAGCCGGCGCCATGTGATTGAACGGCGCGTGCCTGATTAAAAATTCCATAACCGGTGCCAGCGCAGTACGCGCGCGCGTCGATTCAGAATTACTGCTGTCGGATCGTGAACTCAATTGCACGCACGCACCCTTTATATAGTAGTAGTTAATTAGGGAATTCTGGCCTGCACTGAATTGGTGCGGCAAGGTTAACAAGAATCGACGTTAGGAAACAACGGTTCCCTTGTTTTTCATGTGGGCGAGTCAGGGCAGAAATAATTATGAATGCATGATTTTCGACCTGTTCTTCACGATTCCGTAGTTTCCGGTTTCGCCATGCGAAATGAAACATGCGAGGGGGTTCCATCGCGCCCGATGGGCGAAACATAAGCGCTTCACCGTAACCATCAGGAAGTAAACGCAAACAGAAATACGACTTACGCACATCCAAGACCCAATGAATGTACCTGCGCCAACCATTTTTTGCGCTTGGCGTCCGTGGAGTTTTTTATCGGGCCCACCTCGGTGATTCGCACCGGCTTGATGCCGCAGAATTCGAGAATCGTTTTCTTCATGGTGTTGTGGCCGGGGCGGCCAAATACCCAGCGATAGTAAAAGGAAGGCGTATTGAGCGTCACGATCAGGTGCGCGCTGCGCCCGGTAAGCAGCTTGTCCCACCAAGGAGAATTCTCTCGGAACTTCACGGCAAAGCCGGGGAGAAACACTCGCTCGATGAATCCTTTCAGTAGCGCCGGAATGGTGCCCCACCAGATGGGATAAACGAACACCAGGTGATCGGCCCATTTGATCGATTCCTGAGCAAGCACAAGGTCGGGCTCAAGCTCCGCCAAGTGCGCGAGGCTGGAAGTCGCCAGCGGATCGAATTTGAGATCGCCGAGATATAATTCTCGGACTTCCGCTCCCGATGCTTTCGCCCCCTCGGCGTAGGCCTGCATGAGTGCCGCGCCGTAACTGTGCCGCTGCGGTTGCCCGAGTATCACCAATATCTTTTTTGACATAACTTAATTCCGGATATGGTTTTTACTTGGCGGACATTCTGCCGAGACGCAAGTGAATTGGCCAGCGCACGGTGTGACGTTTATCGGAATCACCCCAGGACTTCTCCAGGAGAGAGCGCATGAGATCCTGCGGATTCTGATCGTGTTTATCAATGAATCGCTTCGTGGCCGACCAAGTCTGAAGATAGCCTAAGAATTCATGCAAATTCCACTGCGCTTTCATATGCATTTCCGGGACTGGGAATTCCAAAAAAGGGAACGGAAGCGTTTCGTATTTTTCATCGATATATCTCCGCTGCGGCGGCCAGAAAGCCCCGACGATATTATTGTAATAATGTTGCACAACCGTATCGATCTCGGGAGTAATTTGAGTTAATCCATAACACCACACGGCCATTGCGCCATCGGGTTTCAAAACGCGCCGTACCTTCTGATAGAACCGCGGGAGGTCGAACCAGTGCACCGCCTGCGCCACCGTGATGAGATCCACCG